>CAYUJK010000285.1:2176-3699 GCA_964444895.1 uncultured Roseivirgaceae bacterium | reverse complement strand
TTAATCGTGGCTTTGATGGCGGCGACGGCCTGGTCGGAGTCGAGGCCGCGGGTTTTGAACTGGCGGTTGTTCATCTCCCAGGTGATGGTGGTTTGGCAGAGGGCATCGGTTTTTCCGCCTGGCGGGATCGACACGTTGTAGTCCGTAAGCACCGGATGCTGCTTGCCGAGGTCGTCATAAATCTTCCACAAGGCAGTCATGAAAGCGTCGTACTGGCCATCGCCTGAGGCAGTTTCCTCGTACTCCTTGCCGTCTATCTCTACACTCAGCGTAGCCATTGACCGCAGCCCCGCAGCTACCGAAAGGTTATAATTCTTTATGTTGATCTTCTGGTTGATCTGCTCGCTTTTGAGGATGTCGGCAATGATGTAGGGGAGGTCTTCCTGTGTTACGGCTTCTTTTTTATCGCCCAGCTCGATGATCTTTTCGGTCACTTTTTTCATCGATTCATTGTCGAGCTCTATCCCCAATTCTTCCAGGTTCTTTTTGATATTGGCTTTGCCCGACATCTTGCCGAGGGCGTATATCCGCTTGCGGTTGAAGCGCTCAGGGCGCAGGTCATTGTAGTAAAGGTTGTTTTTATTGTCGCCATCGGCGTGGATGCCGCTGGTTTGGGTGAATACATACTCGCCAATAAGCGGCTTGTTAGGAGGAATCCGCACGCCGCTGAATGATTCGACAATTTTGCTGACGAAGAAAAGCTTTTTCTCATTGACAGACATGTCGTAGTGCATGTGGTCTTTCACAATGCCGATCACGCTGGAAAGTGGGACATTTCCGGCTCGCTCACCCAGGCCGTTGACAGTAGTGTGAACGCAGGTTATGCCAGCATTAATAGCCGAAAATACATTGGCGGTGGCAAGGTCGTAATCGTTGTGCGCGTGAAAGTCAAATTTTTTGTCAGGGAATCTCTTTACCATTTGGCCACAAAAGTCGAAAGTTTCCAGGTGGTTGAGAATCCCAAGTGTGTCGGGGAGCATGAAGCGTTCGATAGGCTCGTCCTTCAAGGCTTCGATCAGCTCGAAAACATACTCCGGTGAGGTGCGCATTCCATTTGACCAGTCTTCCAGGTAAATATTCACCCGGATGCCCATTTCTTGTGCCTTGCGTATTACTTTGCGTATGTCGGATGCGTGCTCATTGGGGTTCTTTCGCAGTTGCTGGGTGCAGTGTTTTAGAGAGCCCTTGCAGAGCAGGTTCAGTACCTGGCCGCCCGCGTCTTTGATCCAGTTTAGCGAGATGTCGTCGTCTACAAATCCCAGGATCTCCACCTGTGGCCCGTAGCCCTGGCCATTGGCCCAGGAAAGTATTCTTTTGGCCGCCTTAAATTCTCCTTCTGAAACGCGTGCCGAGGCAATTTCTATGCGGTCGACTTTCAATTCCTCCAGCAGCAGCCGGGCAATGTTGAGCTTTTCGTTTTCCGTAAACGAAACGCCTGACGTTTGCTCGCCATCTCTCAGGGTGGTATCTAGTACGGTTACTTTCATTTCTAACTTACATAATCGTTAAGCGATGACGGTAAA
>CAYUJK010000285.1:0-2076 GCA_964444895.1 uncultured Roseivirgaceae bacterium | reverse complement strand
CTGCCTCCTGCCTACTCTTACCCCCTGCTCTTCTCGAACTCCTCGATCTTATCTTTCATGCTCAGCAGGTAGTCGATATCGTCAAACCCATTGATCATGCATTCTTTTTTATAGGGGTTAATGTCGAAGCCCTCTTTTTTGCCAGATGACACGATGGTTATCTCCTGTGCTTCCAGATCAACTTTAAATTCCGCCTTGGCGTTGGTGTCAATCTCCGCAAAAATGTCTTTCAAAAATCCCTCAGAGACCTGTACCGGCAGCACGCCCACATTCAGGGCGTTACCTTTAAAAATATCGGCAAAAAAGCTGGATACCACTACGCGGAAACCATAGTCGTAAATGGCCCAGGCTGCATGCTCACGGCTGGAGCCGCTACCGAAGTTTTTTCCGCCTACGAGTATTTTTCCTGAGTATGTGGGGTCATTAAGCACAAAATCGGCCTTGGGTTTGTTTTCTTTGTCGTACCGCCAGTCGCGGAAGAGGTTGTCGCCGAAGCCCTCGCGTGTGGTGGCCTTCAAAAACCTCGCAGGAATGATCTGGTCAGTATCTACGTTTTCAATGGGCAGGGGTACTGCCGGAGATTGTATCGTTACAAATTTTTCTCTTGACATGTCTTTTTTCGAATTGAAAGTTAAATGAAATCCCTGGGGTCAACTATTTTTCCGGTTACCGCTACGGCGGCGGCAGTCAGCGGACTGGCCAGCATGGTGCGGGCGCCAGGTCCCTGTCTTCCTTCGAAGTTCCGGTTAGAAGTAGACACCGCCAATTTCCCCTCGGGTATTTTGTCGTCGTTCATGGCCAGGCAGGCAGAACATCCCGGCTGACGCAGCTTAAAGCCCGCTTCTTCCAGCACGGCGGTGATGCCCTCTTCGTGGGCTTGCTTTTCCACAGCTTTAGAGCCGGGAACTATCCAGGCCGTGATGTTGTCGGCTTTCTTTTTGCCTTTCACAAATTTGGCCACTTCGCGCAGGTCTTCAATCCTTCCATTGGTGCAGCTTCCTACGAATACATAGTCTACTTCTTTGCCGATCAGCTTATCGCCGGCATTGAACTTCATGTAGTCCATAGCCTTCTGAAAGGTCTTTTTGTTTCCTTCTTCTATATCGCCGTTTGACGGGATAGTGCCGCTCACTTTTGTGCCCATGCCCGGATTGGTACCGTAGGTGATCATCGGCTCAATATCGGCTGCATCGTATTTAAGCTCCAGGTCAAACACAGCGTCTTCGTCAGAATAAAGTTGCTTCCACTTTTCCACTGCCTTGTCGAACTCGGCTCCCTGGGGAGCAAACTCCCGGCCTTTGATGTATTCGAAAGTAGTTTCATCAGGCGCGATATGGCCACCGCGCGCACCCATCTCTATGCTCATGTTACACACGGTCATGCGGCCTTCCATACTGAGGCTTCGTATAGCCGATCCGGCAAATTCTACAAAGTAGCCTGTGCCGCCACTCGCCGTTACTTTGGAGATGATATACAGTACGACGTCTTTGGCCGTTACGCCTTTGCCCAGTTGTCCGTCTACGGTAATTCGCATTTTTTTAGGTTTTGGCTGGAGGATACACTGTGTGGCCAGGACCATTTCTACTTCGCTGGTTCCGATGCCAAAAGCTACCGCGCCGAAGGCTCCATGGGTAGAGGTGTGGCTGTCGCCGCATACGATGGTCATGCCGGGCTGGGTGATGCCCATTTGTGGGCCGATCACGTGAACAATGCCCTGGTAGGGGTTGTTCAGTCCGTACAAAGTGATGCCGTGCTTGTTGCAGTTTTCGGTAAGCTTGTTCACCTGGAAGCGCGAAAGCTCGTCCTTGATGGGCAGGTGTTGATCTATTGTGGGGACGTTGTGATCAGGCGTAGCCACGGTGTTCTGCGGCCTGAATGCCTTAAGGCCCCTCTTCTCAAGGCCTGCAAAAGCCTGAGGGCTTGTTACTTCATGTATAAGGTGTTTATCAATGTACACCACGCTGGGGCCGCCTTTAATCTCAGATACCACATGAGCGTCCCATATCTTATCAAATAATGTTTTACCAGCCAACTTTGTAATGGTTTAAGTGTAAGAAAAACAATGCCGAAACCAGC
>CAYUJK010000284.1:0-5376 GCA_964444895.1 uncultured Roseivirgaceae bacterium | reverse complement strand
GCTCTTCCGGCATTTTCGCCGGTATAGTTCCAGTCCAAATCGGCTTGAATATCAGTCAGGTCTGTTTCGAGCAACTGGTAAATATCCGATTCTGCTGCAAGCGGCTGGGCATCGGCAGTAGACTCAGCAATCCGGGTGTACAGCGGTACCCGTCCCCAATTTACATTGAGGTAGTAATAGGCATACGCGCGCAAAAATTTGGCCTCGGCAATGCGCTGCTTTTGAAGCGCAGCATCGATGTTCTCTATCTCAGGACCATACTGGATAACGGCATTTGCCCGGTGAATGATCCGGTACATTCCTCTCCACGCTGCGTTGATGGGGTAGTTACCGTTGTCATACGTTCCATCCAGCAATTGCGCATTGTGAATCTCCAACTGCCCGCCGCCTGCTGCATGTTCATCGGCACGCATATCAGAAAAATACTGCATCATCCGACCCCAAAGGTCAGCTCCGTAAAACTGGGAATATATCCCGTTGGTCGCCGCAGTCAGTTGACCAGCTGTCTGATAGTATTGATCGGACGTAAACTGGTTCGGATTGGTCTGTTCCAGCAGTTCATCGTTACATGCGAAAGAGAACGTCATGACCAGCAAAAACAATAATTTATATTTTATTTTCATTTTTATCTTATTTAATGTTATTAGGTCAAACTTCGATTAAAACGACATGTTCACTCCCAGGATAAACGTTCTGGGCTGAGGATAGAATCCAAAATCTACACCTTGCAGCAAAGTGGCATTACCACCTGAATAGTTCGAAGAAGCCCCGATTTCAGGATCATAGCCGGTATACTTTGTCAGTGTCACCAGATTCTGAGCAGTGAAATAGATGTTTATGCTCGATACCATGTCTTTGAACACGGAAGAAATCGCTGTTTGAGGCACACCATAGTTCAGCGTCACGTTCTTGATTCGCAGGTACGATCCATCTTCTACAAAACGGTCGGAAGTCCGCGCATTGTGGTTCGGATCTCCACTGATTGCTCTTGGCATATCAGTGTCTGTGTTTTGGGGAGTCCATGCATCCAGCACAGCCACATCGGCATTGAACAAGCGCATCATGCCTTGGGTGAGGACATTGGTACCGTTGTAAATTTCATTGCCTTGCACACCCTGCACCAACATAGAAGCACTGAAGCCTTTGTAGCTGGCAAACAAGTTTAGCCCGTAGGTAAAATCAGGTAGGTAATTACCAAGATAGGTGCGGTCGTTATCATCAACAACGCCATCTCCGTTCAGGTCTTTAAACCTGATATCGCCGGGGCTTGTACCGTCTGTTTGATAAAAAACACCATTTACCGGATCAGGATTCAGTGCATCGATCTCGTCTTGAGTCTGGAATATCCCGTCTACTACCCAGCCATAAAATCCCTGGATGGGTTGACCTTCTTCCGTTCGTGTGATAGTATACCCTCCGTAGTCAGAAGTAACACCGGTTCTGTCGATAAACGGCTGTCCCTGGCTCAACTTCAATACTTCATTTTTCAGGAAGCTGATATTACCCTCCGCAGAGAATTGTACTTCGCCGAATGTTTTATGAAATCCTGCTGTAAACTCATACCCCCAGTTTTTCATGGATCCGATATTTGTGGCAGGATCAACAGCATACCCCAATGAAGTTGGCAGTGGGTTGTTAACAATCAGGTTATCAGTTTGACGGGTGAAATATTCAGCAGAAAATGTGATGGAGTTATCCAACAATGCCAGGTCAAATCCCGCATTGGTCATTTTGGTAATCTCCCATTCCAATTTTCTGTTTGGCAACCTGTCGAAGTAAGCCCCTGTATTGTTCTGGTAGTTATTGCCGAATACGGCTGTGGTGTTAGTAAACACTGCTGACTGCCAGGGGTAAGCGCCAAGCGCATTGAACCCGAGAGTTCCGTAGCTGGCTTTCAGCTTCAGTTTTGAAACGAAGTCAACGCTGTTCATGAAACTCTCCTCGCTTACTACCCAACCCACGGAAGCGCCTGGGAATGTGCCCCATTTTTTACCCGGAGCAAACACCGAAGAACCGTCTTGCCGGATAGAGGCATTGATAAGGTACTTATGGGCGTACGCGTAGGTCAGTCGTCCTGCATAAGACTGCAACACACTCACGTTTTTATAACCGTCAACTGCCTGTGCAAAAGAGCCTGAGAGTTCGTTGATCTGATTTGTCGTTTGCTTGCCGCTTCCATTAAGGCCAAGCGTAGTGAAATCCTGCTGCTCTGCCACAGCTACCACGTTAATATGGTGACGGTTAAATGTTTTGTCAAACGTCAACTGGTTGGTTACGATTTTGGAGAAATAGGTAAACCGATTGTCGGTCAATTCATTTTCGATCCGAACGTTGAAACCTTCGTTAAATATAGGCAGTCTGATAATTCGCCTGTCGGAAGTATACTCCACGCCTATGCTTGAGCGAAATGTGAGCCAGTTCGTCAGATTCAATTCTCCATACACGTTGCCCACCAGGTTTACGATATTGGTCTGGTCTCTTTCCAATGTTGCAATTCGCACGGGGTTTTCTGCGTCACTTCCGTCGGTAGTCTGTGCCCCTCCGAATCCGCCAATATTGGTTGGGTTGTACACCGGAACAAAAGGCGACTGGTTCACTATGTGCTTCACCAGGGTACGTCCGCCTGAAACACGTTGACGACCCATTTCACTGTAAGAGACCTTGAGGTTTTCACCAACAGTTACATACTTATTCAGTTTGTTATCGGTGTTCACCCTGAAACTGTGTCGAATGTAGTCTGTACCCAGCATAATGCCCTCTTGCGAAAACCTTCCGTAAGAGGTGAAAAATCTGTTTTTTTCGTTTCCGCCTGAATAGTTAATATTCAATTGAGAAATGGGTGCAGTTCGGAACATCTCATCCTGCCAGTCGGTATCGGTTTGCGCATACGTTTGCGAAGCACCTTCATAGATCGGCTCGTTCATGTTGTCAAACCGGTATGGCAGATCCAGTCCTGCATTGGTGAGCAATTCTTCTCCGTATTGCAGGTACTGCTCAGTGTTAAGCAGATCGAGCTGTTTCCAGGCATTTTGCACACCATACGAAGCATCTACGCTCAGTGTGCTTTTGCCCGTTGCCTTGCCTGATTTGGTGGTAATAAGCACCACACCGTTTGCCGCGCGCGATCCGTAAATGGCCGCTGAGGCTGCGTCTTTCAGTACAGTGACCGACTCTATATCCTTGATATCAAAATTGTTCAGGTTGCCCACGGGAATACCATCAATCACATAGAGTGGGTCGGCAGCATAGTTTACTGAGCCTATACCCCTGATCCGCACAGTTGGCGAGGTTCCGGGGCTTCCGGTATTCGTCACTGACACACCGGGTACCTGCCCCTGCAAGGCAGATTCAATGCTACTAACCGGCATTGTCTCTATCTTGTCTGACGACAATTTTGATACGGAACCTGTCAGTGATCCCTCTGTTTGTGTACCATAGCCCACCACCACGATTTCGGAAAGCGTGCTGATGTCAGCTATCATCGTCAGGTTTATCACCGTTTGGGTTCCTACAGTTATCTCCTGCTTGATATATCCTACGGAGCTAAATACCAAAATAGCGTCTGCTGAAGGAACTTCGATGCTGTAGTTTCCTTCCAGATCTGTCACGGTTCCGTGCGTAGTGCCCTTCACAAAAATACTCACACCAATCAATGGCTCGTTATCTTCTTCAGAAATCACCCGGCCTGTGACCGTCTGCGCCTGGAGAACAATTTCGAGCTTGTCTGATTCCTTCGATGGTTTCCTCAGCTTCTCTACGTTGATATTGTTGTTTACCTGTTTAAATTTTACCCCGGCTTCTTCAGAAACTTCGATCAGAATATCCGCAACGGATTTTTTCCCTTGCAGGCTTATTTTAGCCCTGTTGTTGTTAATAATATGATCATCATAATTGAAGACAAAATGGGTGCTGGCCTCAAGGGCCCTGAAAACTTCTCCAAGAGAGGCCTCTTCGAGATGAATCGATACATACACATTTTTCACGCTTAGCTGCTTGCGCTGAGCATTGGCGTCAGAAGCCATCAACATCCCCACGAAGACGGCCTGGAGCATGAGTCCATAGAGTGAAAACTTCATGAGTTTTAGCAGTAATTTTTTTTTCATAAATTTGACATGTTTTAATTGTTGATAAATAATTAAGATTACAGCCGGGAATTAATTGGCGAGATTATTCCCGGTTTTCTTTTATATTTTTTTTAGTACTTTCTCTCTCCTATATATTTTTTGTTTATTGTTGATAATCAATATGTTACAATCTTCAGACAAGGTCTGTAAAGGCCCACTACTGATCAAACTATTGGCGCGCCTTGAAAGCTATCTTTACTGTTTTATCTTCTATCACATAATGGAAGCTCTGGCTAAAGCTCAAGCTCTCCAACACACTCTTGAGCGATTGATTGTCAAACTCTCCCGTGTAGCTCCACGATAGCGGACTGCTGCCCTCTATGATGAACTCTACCCCAAACCAGCGCTCTAACCGCGAAATCACTTCCGGCAGCGTAGCACTTTTGAAGTACAGAATGCCATCTTTCCACCCATATATTGATTTAGCAGAAAAGGACTTCAGCTCGGAAAACTGGCTGTTGTTCTTCCGGTATTCCACCAGCTGACCCGGCTCCAGGAACACTTTATCGCGCTGGCTTTGTTCTTTGACCACCACCCTTCCCGATTCCAGCGCCACCGCTATCTGGCTTTCTTCGCCGTAGGAGGAGACATTAAAAGAAGTGCCCAAAGCCGTCACGGAAATGGCGCCTGTATGAACCACAAATGGCTTCAAGCTGTCTTTGGCTACTTCAAAAAAGGCTTCTCCTTCCAGGTACACCGTGCGGAGGCTGTCGTTGAAATTCTCCTCGTACTCAATTTTGCTGGCGGCATTTAGCCTTACCACCGATCCATCAGGAAGGAACAATGTAGATCTCCTGCCCTTGTGGTTTTCCTTGACGGTATGTACCACCACCGGCTGTGTCTCTACCGGAACTTCCTTCGTAACAAAGTGTATCAGGTAAGCAAAACCAAAAAGGATGGCGAGCGAAGCCGCAACTCGCAGCAGCCACCTGGATGAACGGTCTTTCTTTTCGGGATAAACCAGAATATGCTTCTCAGAATCGATCAACTCCATTTGATCTCTGATCAATATGTTTTGCAATAGCGGCTGCAGGTCTTCGTCATCGTCGGCGCCCCCTTTCATCAGCATAAGGTCTTGCTCGATGTAGTTGTATAGCTCCGGCTCAAAATCCCTTGAGTGCATCCAGTCCACTACCTCTTTTTCCTCCTCCGCCGTGCATTTTCTTTCTAAAAATTTTTTGATAAGTCGTTTGTCCACCCTGTTGATTTTTGTATATAAACAATCGAGAGGCAGGCAGCACCTACTCTGCCT
>CAYUJK010000283.1:2789-5411 GCA_964444895.1 uncultured Roseivirgaceae bacterium | reverse complement strand
TCACCTCTTATGCCATCGTTACCATCGCAGGTGTAGCTTATTTCCTGCTGTCGCACGTCATTTTCCGAATCTTTAATAGCAAATACCAAAATCGCTGGAAAACCGCCTGGACCATATACCTGGCAGGCGCAGTGCTTTCCATCATCGTATCGATACTCAGCGGATGGGACTTCCTGGTTATTTCCATCATTACCACCTTTTATTTTCTCGTGCTCTACCTGTTCGACTTTCCACGTTACATTCGCAAAATACAGTACCTCACCTTTGTATATTTTTTTGTTGCCAGTCTGCCGCTTTGCATGGTAGGCGCCTATTCGGTATACCGCTACCAGCTAAAATCACTGCTGCTGGAAAAGGAACGGCTTGCTGGCCAGCTGTTGGTAGACCGGGATATGCTCACCGAATACCTGCTTGACGAAGCTTCTGATCGCATTGCCGACGACATTTTCATCCAGAACCGGGTGATCAACCCTTATGTGTCGCGGGTTAATATCAGGCATCGCATACAGCGTATCTACCTGAACAATCATTTGGAAAAGTACGACGTAAACGTGAAGCTTTTCAACTCGCAGGGCACCCCCCTCGATGAGTCGACCACCCCGCTGAATGACATACTAAGAAGCCACCGCGAGTTTATGATCGACTCCACGCTGTACTTTGTCAACAAGCAAGACGCCAACGCACTGAAAAGATACCTGAAAATCGTGGAGATAAAGCGGTACAGCCGCCTGGCGGGCTACGTGCTGATTGACCTCAGAATGAAACGGATCATCGCCAACTCCGTATACCCCCTGCTGCTGGTAGACAACCGCTTTTCGGGTCCTGACATCGGCCCGGAGTATTCGTACGGCATTTATGAAAACGGGCGGCTGATCTTCAACTCAGGCAACTACAGCTATCCCTACCTTATAAAGGGGCATTTTGACCTGGAGAAAGCGAGCCGCCCGAAAGGATACCACGAGGCGGGAATGGCGCACTTCTCGGTACGGGGGCAAAACGGCAAGGTCTTTGTCATTTCCACGCGCGCGTATCCCCTGCAAAGTATACTTTCCAACTTTAGCTTTCTATTCATCCTTTTTCTGGGAAATATTCTTCTGGCACTGGCGTTCATTACCGCATACTTCAAAATCAAGGGCTTTCAGCTCAACTATTCTGCACGCATACAGCTGTTCTTGAATGCTGCTTTTCTTATTCCGCTCATGATCATTAGTGTGTCTGCTGTGAGCGTGATCGTGAAGTCATACAACGAAAACCTGGAACTGGAGAACCTCCAGCGCGCCTCCAACATCAGCAACCGTATCTCCGAAGTGCTGGACGATCACCTCAAACGGGCCATAGGCAGAGGCCGGCTTTTCAACGAAATTAACGACATTTCGCGGTTCACGGAAACTGATATCAACGTGTTTGCCACGAACGGCCGGCTCCTCACCAGCAGCCAGCCCCTTATCTACGAAAATGAACTGCTGGCCGAGGTGATCAATCCCGCCGCTTTCGGGGCAATTTACCACGAAAACGAGGGAGGCATGATCGTAGAAGAACACATAGGCAAGCTGGCTTATCGCAATACGTACATCCCCATCAAATCGCAGGAAAGCGGGCAGATCATCGGGATACTGAGCCTCCCCTACTTTGACGTGCGCAGAAAGCTGGAAGAAAATGTGATTGATGTGCTCACGAATGTCCTGAACATCTTCACAGTCATCTTTATCGTGTTCATCGTGCTTTCTTACCTAGCGTCTTCATGGCTCACGTTTCCGTTGAGAATGATCACCCAAAAAATCAAAAAAACCAGCCTGATGAATACCAACGAGCCACTGGAATGGAACTCAAACGATGAAATAGGCCTTATGGTAGGTGAGTATAATAAAATGCTGCTGAACCTGGAAGAAAGCAAAAAAGCACTGGCGCGCAGTGAAAAAGAATCGGCATGGCGCGAAATAGCCCGGCAAGTGGCTCACGAAATTAAAAATCCGCTGACGCCCATGAAGCTCACACTTCAACACATGCGCCGCACACTGGAAGAAGGCCAGGTGGATAGGGATAAACGCATCACCCAAATTGACGCACTGCTACACCAGATCAATACGCTGAGTGATATCGCCACTTCTTTTTCGGCCTTTGCCAAAATGCCGGTTCCTCAAAATGAAAGGTTTGAACTCTCAGAGCTGCTAAAGGAAACCATCGCCCTGTACGAAAAAGACTTGGAAGTGCAGGTACGATCAGAAATAGCCAAAGGCGAATGCTGGATAAATGGCGACAGAAAGTGGATAGGGCAGGCCATTTCAAACATCATCATCAACGGCATGCAGGCCACAGAGGGCAGAAAGAACAGGCAGGTGTTCGTAGCCATGGAACTGCGCGGAAATAACAAGTGCAGGCTGTCGGTTTCCGACAACGGCCAGGGCATCGCCAAAGACATCCAAGGCAAAATCTTTGTTCCGAACTTCAGCACGAAAGAAAAAGGCTCAGGAATCGGACTTGCCATCGCCAAAAGGGCCATTGAGCACGCCGGGGGAGACATCTGGTTTGAAACGGAGACTGGAAGGGGCACCACGTTTTACATAGAAATGCCCCTGATGACATAAAAACAATACTGATGCGGTGGATACCGGCCATATCATT
>CAYUJK010000283.1:0-2689 GCA_964444895.1 uncultured Roseivirgaceae bacterium | reverse complement strand
CAGGATGTGGTAGTTAATTCACAACTGAACCTGCAGTTAGAGGGCAAGCTCACCGACGACATCAACATGAGGGCTTCTATCACCGACCAAAACGTACCCTACCAGCCCGAAGGAAACACTGCACAGATCCAGGAATTCGACAACGTATTCATCCAGTTTTACAACGAAAATTTCGACTTCATCGCTGGCGACGTAGTACTGCAAGACAACAAGCAATCGCACTTTTTGAAATATTACAAAAATGTGCAGGGCGGGCTGCTGGGCCTGAATTACAAAATAGGCGAAAACGGGCACGCAAAAACAAGCTTTGGCGCCTCGGTGGCCAAAGGCAAATTTGCCTCCATTGTGATCCCGGTTGCGGAAGGGGTGGCCGGCCCCTATCGCATCGAGATTCCCGACGCCTCCCGGCTGGCCATTATCATGGCTAACTCCGAACGAGTATTCCTGGACGGCAAGCAACTGCAAAGAGGATTTGACTATGACTATGTGATTGACTACGACAAGGCCGAGATTACTTTCACCACACGCGTGCTGATCACCCAATATTCCCGCGTGCGAATTGATGTGGAATATTCTGACCAAAACTACGGACGCAGCATCCTGGCCTTCAACCACACCCAGCAACACAAAAGAGTAGATTTCTTTGTTAATTACTATTCAGAAAAAGACAACCGAAACAATCCGCTCACTTTTAATCTCAGCGACCAGGACAAGCAACTCCTGGCCAGCATTGGAGACGACCTTGAAAGCGCATTCAAGGAAGGCAGCGAGCTGGCAGACTTCAACCCGCAGCGCGTTCAGTACGAGCAGATCGACACACTCACGAGCGACCTCCAGACGGTACAAATATTTCGGTACTCCCGCAACAGCGGCGCGGAGCTGTTCGATGTCACATTCACAGAAGTAAATATGGGTGAGGGAGACTATATCCGTCGCAGCGACCTGATCAATGGCGTAGTATTTCAGTGGGTAAGCCCGGAAGATGGCATACGGCAAGGCAACTACGTACCAGCCAGAAAAATAGTAACTCCCACCCAAAAAAACATGGCAGATGCCGGAATCGCTGTTAAGGTGAGCAGCCACGAAACCGTATTTGCCGAAGGCGCGCTCAGCACCAACGATGTGAACCTCTATTCGGATCTTGATGCCAATGACGACAATGACTACGCCTATATCGCTGGGATACGAAGCGAGAACCGCAAGCTCTCAGATAAACTAAAAATGACGTCCGGGCTGAGCTTCGAAAAAAATGGCCGGTATTTCGCTCCGATAGATCGCTTCCGCTATATCGAATTTGACCGCGACTGGAACTACAGAGCAAGCGATTTTGCCCAGGCGATGGAGGAAAATATTTTCAAGGCCAACATTGGCGTGACGCAAGATGCAGACAATAGTCTTGCCTACGAGCTGGTGCGCCGAAAGCGCGGCGAGGCCATCGACGGAGCGCAGCACGTATTGGCGCTGAACAAAGGCCTGGGGAATATTTTCTTAAAAAGCGATGCTTTTTTAATGCAAAATCGATCGGTGGACTTCCTGGCCTCCTGGAACCGGCTGAATGCCGAACTGCTGCACCGGGGCAAAATATTTGTGCCCGGATACAAGTTCAGCATTGACCGAAACGAAATACGGGATGCAGAGACCGATTCTGTTCGTTCTACAGAAATGAATTTCTACGAGCACACGGTGTATGTTCAAAATAATGACACCCTGAAAACGCGCTTTCGTATGGACTACTCCTATCGCGAAGATCAGTTGCCGCGCCTGGGGGAGATGGCCCTCGCCAACATCGCCCACACGGCAAACTTCAGGGTAAACCACGACGCCCAAAACAACCGCCTGGAAACCATCATCACGTATAGAAACAGCGAAAACCTCTTCGCAGGAAGTGGTGAAAATGAGGAAACCATCAATACACGGGTAGACTGGTATGCCACCTTTTTCAAAGACCACGTTCGTTCAGACCTCAGCTACACCACGGGCAGTGGCCGGGAGCTGAGGCGTGAGTTCATTTTTATTGAGGTCCTTGCCGGGCAGGGTACACACACCTGGCGCGATGACAACAACAACGGCATACAGGAACTCAACGAGTTTTACATCGCGGTAAACCCTGATGAGAAAAACTACGCCAAGATATTCGTGCCTACCAATGATTTTATCTTCGCGCACAGCAACAATTTCAACTACCGCTTCAATGGCGACATGCCGCGAAACTGGGCCCAGGCGAGCGGCTTGAAAAGGTTTCTGTCGCGATTTAGTAATATTACCTCCCTCACTATGCAACGAAAAATAACCGATCAATCGTTGGCAGCGAGGTTTCTTCCTTTTGGGCCCGATGTAGCCGAGGAAGACCTGGTATCGAGCCGTTCCTCACTGAATTCGAGGATGTTTTTTAACCGCCGCGACCCCAGGTACGGCGTAGAGGCCGGCTACAGCCAATTGGAAAACAAGCAGTTCCTGGCAGGTGGTTTTGAAAAGCGATACAGCCAAAACTGGAGCATCAACTTTCGGTCAAATATCTGGCAAGAGTTCAGCATTGGTCTGCAAGTAGCGGAAGGATCGGTGGCCAACGCTTCCGACTTCCTGGAAGGTAAAACATACGAGCTCAGCACCCGCGAATTAAAGCCACAGGTAGCGTGGCAGCCCAACGTTCACTTCCGGGTATCGGGTGAATATTCTTATCGGGCCAAAA
>CAYUJK010000282.1:0-5427 GCA_964444895.1 uncultured Roseivirgaceae bacterium | reverse complement strand
ACTTCAGCAACTCCTGCCAAATATTTGCAAGATGTAGTTGGTCGGGGGCTTACGCTACAATAGCCCCCAAGACACGGTAGTGCTTCTAGTCGGGTGACTGAAAAGAAAAAAAATAAAATGGGGACAGTAAATCCGTTGACAGGAACGGTGCTGACAGACACGACAGAGGTTCTTTGAAAATACCGGTGGACAAAAAGAAAAATGGCCAACGCGCAGGAGGTTTTTATTTGATTTTCGCCAGCGCGCAGCAAGCACATTCACAAAGCCCCACAAAGCCGACCCGCCAGCCAAAGCTTTGCAAAAGAGCTTGCTCTCCCGCCCGCAGGACACTACGACTTTGATGATCTCTTTCGTGTAGGATAAACGTGTTGTTTCTCTTTAAACTCGGAGATTTCATCTTTCAGTTTCTTATTGGCGTTGTGCAACAACTCATTTTGAACCTTCATTATGTTTAGTAGGTCGTGCATGGCATTGAGGTTTTCGAGTTGCGTGTAAACGATCTGTTCAAGGTCGGCTTTGGTGTATCTGTTCATTGTATCGTATTTTGAAAACCGGGAATTATATTTAGAATTTCGGGATAAAGCTACGGACAAACTACATATATTCCAAATAAATGTGGAGAAATTCTGAATATTTATTGTTAAAAACTAAATTTACCTCCTGAAAAACAGGAAAGAACATGACAAAACTTGGATTGTATCTGGCAAAAAAATCGGTCAATAAAGCTGAAATATCGAGAAGAACCGGGATCAGTACTTCAAGGATAAGCGAGCTAACTCTTAATTCAAGTACCAAGCTGAGAGCGGATGAACTGTATCTGATAGCTCTTGCAATTGATATTAACCCTTGCGAAGTGTTGAGGGAGGTTTGTGGACACCTGCAACTGGAAAAGGAATAAAGTTTTATGGCACTAGCTGAAGAAAATTTTGAAGAAATAAGGAAGCGGGTTATGTCTGCTTACGAGACAGAAGAACCGGTAATTGAAAAATTTCGGGAATATGCTCGTAGGTTAAAAAATGGTATTACTATGATTAGGCCGTATTCTGTTAATGCCGTCTCTTTTGTTTCATCTGATGGTGGCGACAATCGGCTTTATTTTAATCCTGGTGTTATTGAATTGGTAAGAGTTGTGGATTCCAGAGGCAATCAATGTGCTTTAGACGCAATTGCAGGAAATGCCGAATCAAAAAGCCTAAATGAGAGAGGTAAAGATGGAAATCCCTTAATGGTACAACCGCTGAAAAAATTGTGCAATGACTTGGGAATTGAAGTTACCGGACTTTCTTACCTACTTGGCGGACTTGGTAAGCCGGGTAAAAGTACTGGTGCAATCAGAACATACCGAGATATTGTTGAATGGGCTGTATTGTACGAGCTTTTATATAAAGAATGGGGTTCTGATACGATTATAGTCAGAGAAGGACTACTCAGAACAAAATCTTTCCGAAGAGACATATTCCCGAGAATTGATCAAGCTATTAGGGAAGCTTGTGCCAATCACAAAAAGAAGAATGTCAATGTTTCTATGGTGGGGGTTGCTAAGCAGAGCGCAGTACTTAGCCGACTTGCCGTTGCACTCGAACTTGAAGAAACACTTCATAAACCATACCCTTGTTATGTGGCTGTTCCAAAGGATATTGAAGAAGAATGTTACAATTTCGATCGGACTTGGCTTGATACTTTAGAAACAGGAGAACCTAACGAAGATGGAGAACATCTATACCAATCAATGGGACGTTTATATCTCGTCAAATTTGGCGACCGTCCGTTCGATCCTGTATGGCCGGTTGACATAGCAGAATGGGAAATTAATGATGTGCCAAGGATAATGGGCCAGTTGTTAAATGATGCTCAACCCGGATTTCCAATTCCCGACTTTCCACAATGTGTTCAAAAAGCTCACGATTTTGCTAAAGTTGGTGGAATTGAAATAGCAGTGCTTCAAGACATTTTATTTAATGGCATGGTGCAAAACCTTACGCCTCAAGAGAGAGAAAAAATTCTAAGGATTAGACACCTTGGAGAAAACTTAACCAATAGACGATATAAAAATGCCTGAATTATTCGCCAAATCAAATCTAATGGGAACCTTTAAAGGTTTCACCGAAAGAGGCTATGAGTTTGCCGCTGAGATCGTAACACCCTATGATGCTACTATGCTCGAGAAACCACAACTCGGGCAATTTTTGCTTATCGAATTAGGCGACCCACAAGAAGCATCATTAGGAAGAATTACTAAGTTCATTCCATCTGGTCTTTTGGCAACGGCAGAAGGTGAGGATTATATGAACACTATGCAGAGAAGGGATCAAAAGGTACCAGATGATTTAAAGAAAGACAAGCTAAAATATCGGGTTGAAATCAAGTTACTTGGTGCTGTAAAAGTTGCAAAGGAAAATAATGGCAATGAAAGAATAATTTTTGTTCCATCACAAAGGCGACTTCCTCACCTTGGAGCAAATGTAGCTTTGCCAAGTGATGAGGTATTAAAGGAACTCTGTTCATTGAGTGCTGGTGAAACTGACTTGGGAGATTATGTATTAGGCGAATTTGTTTTTTCAGGAGGGACAAGCAATGAAACAGAAATGTTCAGGCACATTAGTCCTGAACTAAAAGTCAAGTTCAATATTAACAACTTGGTTTCAAAACGTTCTGTGGTGTTTGCTCGAGCAGGATACGGTAAATCAAATCTTATCAAATATTTGATTGCCGAACTATATAAAAACAATGGTAAACAGGCAGTAACGGATAAAGGAGATAAAGTCGGAACATTAATCTTTGATGCAGATGGTGAGTATTTCTGGCCTGACCATAAGGGACGGCCCGGCCTATGTGACGTACCAGATATAAGAAATCAAATTGTTGTATTCACAAGCCGTACCGCAAGAAGCTCCTATTATAATAGCTGGAAGGCGGGTGCTGTTAAATTGGATATTCGGGATTTGCCAGCCAGAGACGTGATAGGTATATCAATTTCAGCGGAACGTCAAAATCAACAAAATATACTCAAGCTAAAAAGCCTTTCAAATAATAATTGGAGAAGTCTTGTTGATTTAATCAATAGAGATGGGCTTCAAGCAAATGAAGAAGAAGTAGGCCGATTGATGGGATACACTGAAGTCGGTACGGCTATGGCTGAAATTGCAGCAGCCAAAAGCAATATGTACAATGTTGTTAATCATTTACACGATCCTCATAGCCAATTAATTACTGGAACTCTTACAGCCTTAAAAAATGGCCTAATTGTTATTGTCGACATTAGCCTTTTGAGTTCTACAGCGGGCTATAATATTGCTGGCCTTCTTATGCGTAGAATATTCAATTATAATCAAGAGAATTTTACCGGTGGTAGTTCGCCAATTCCCGTAAATGTGATTATCGAAGAAGCACAAAGCGTGTTGGGGAAAAGGTTAGAAGAATCCAGCCCATTTGTCGAATGGGTAAAAGAAGGTCGTAAATATGATTTAGGAGCAATTTTAGTCACACAACAACCGGGTTCAATGGCTCCTGAGATAATGAGCCAATCAGATAATTGGTTTAGTTTTCACCTGTTGTCTGAAGGAGATGCCTCAACCTTGGGTAAGTACAATTCCCATTATTCCCATGATGTACTTGCGCACATTATTGGCGAACCGATACCAGGTAATTGCTATATGTGGAGTGCACCAAAACAGCCCTTTGTATTACCTGTTAGAATAAGAAGTTTTGAAGCCATATATGAAGCCAATGTGACTACAGAGCAAACAGCAGAACCCTTTAATGAATCCCCGGCTATTGAAATCAGGAAGAAATCAGAAGAACGAAATGAAAAATTAGCAGAAGCTTTATTTGAAAAAATTAAGAGCAAGGGCCAAGCCTTGACAACATTAGAATTTGCAGAAGAATCTTTAACAGGAATTTATTATGGACAGTTGTTTTACTTGGTAAAAGAGGTCAAAGAATCTGAGGGCTTTGAGGATGAAGTAAGGCGAGAAGATCAGCTATATATTCCTGTCCTATCCAAGTTATTCGATTGTGATGTTGTTGTAAGAAAAGGTCAGCATGATAAGAAAGGTCAGACTGATTATTACTGCGTTCCCACAATGAAGTGGAATGAAAAAATTGGTCACTAATAATGGAATCTCTCGCTTTTAAGATACCCTCAATTGCCCCAACTCCAACTCATGGAAACCCAAATCATATTGTCTTTGACACGGAGAACAAGCCTTTAGATGAAAAGGTAAAAATTCTTATACTCCGTGATCTTTGGAAATTAGGCTGGCATATTGACTTCAATGATAATAAAATTCAGGTTGTCCCTCCGTCAGAATATGACAAGGCAACCATCAAACATGCTATGTCCATCAAGCGTGACGAGATAATCCGAAAGAACCAAAAGTGGATCGAAAATCATCTGCCAAAAGCCCAAGCAAATCTTGCGGATGGTGTGGACGTTCTGAAATCCAAAATCTCACCCATCATTGAAGTATGCGAGAAGCAAAGTCAACATGACCTTTTCCGTATCCTACGCTATTATTGGTCATCTCCATACAGCGAATATGTCGGGAGAAGAATGCGCCTAATTATTCGGGATAATGCACTACCTAACAAGCCGGTAATTGGTATCGCAGCTCTCGGGAGTCCGATAATTCATATCCCTGAAAGGGATGAGTGGATAGGTTGGGATAAAGACACCCGAACAAAGAACTTAATCTACACAATGGACGCTTATGTTATTGGTGCATTGCCTCCTTACAATCACCTACTTGGTGGCAAGCTAATTTCTTATATTCTGGCATCAAGGAACATTCGGCAGATATATCGTGAGAAGTACAAGGACAAGGTAACGCTAATCGAAGGTAGAACAGCAAGCAAGTTAGCCGGACTATTCACAACGAGCTTGTACGGCAAAAGTTCACAATATAACCGCATGAAGTTCAGGGATGAATTACTCTACAAGCCAATCGGTGAAACAAAAGGTTATGGAACGCTTCACTTATCAGAAGAAACCATTCATGCTATGCAAGAATACTTGAAATCCGAAAATGTTTTGGTAACAAACCGCTTTGGAGATGGCCCAAGCTGGACAATGCGGGTAATCCGCAACGCTGGTGACCTATTAGGTTTTGATTCAAACGTACTGCTTCAACACTCGTTTAAACGAAACATTTATTTTGTTCCCTTGGCTGCGAACTTTAAAGAGTTTCTGAATGGAGATACAAGGCAAATAAAATACAATGACTACTCTTTGAGAGAAATGACGGATTTCTGGAAAGAAAGATGGTACTCAAGCCGAAAAGAACGACCTGAAATATATGAAAAGGTAATATCCTTTAAAGCAAAGCAATTTACAATTTGATGATTTAATGTTGTGAATAAGACAATCGAATTTGATTGAGGCTGTAAAGTGAACTGTGTCAAAGCCGGAAAAATCACCAACTTTGACAC
>CAYUJK010000281.1:4238-5440 GCA_964444895.1 uncultured Roseivirgaceae bacterium | reverse complement strand
TCTTTGTCAAAAACAGCATTCGGTTTTCTGTGCACTTCTATTTCGGTTGAAAATACAGCAGAACAGTTGTTTTGATCCTCGGTTACGCGCAGGGCTACTTCACTGGTGCCAGGTGGCAGCAACTGGGTAATCGTATCAGGTATTGAGCCCGTGAAGGTTTGTCCGGGATTAAACGTGATGCCGTCGTAGTCGAAGTCCCATTCCCATCTCCAGAGCAAGTTTCCATTGATGCTGGTTAGTGTAGTTTGGTTTACAAAATCAATTTCCTCCCCTTCACATGCCAGTGAGTGTTCAAAATCGACATTTGGATTGAGGTAAACATTGACAAATTTTTCGTCGCGCGTTGCGCAGTTGGTGATGTTGTCTCGTGTGATCAGCACTACGCGGTATCTTCCCGGATTTACATAGGTTTCGTTAAAAGGACCGAGGCGTGTAGAAGAAAACCCTACAGCTGGAAAAGACTGGTAAAGCACATCGTTCTCGTCGTAAAACTCCCAGCGCCATTCTGTATTTAAAGTAGATCCGGTAGAAACATCAGTAAAAGTTACGGATAGGCCATCGGCAGAGCCTTCATCCTTGCAGAAATTGGTTTGCGAGGCATTTATTTGAGCAATAGTGGTAGGATACACATTGATAACCCTTTCCACAACTGACGAACACCCGCCGACAGCATTTCTATCCGTAACTGATAATCTAACCATTTTGGTTCCTCCGGTCGTGTAAACCCACACCGGATTTTCTGTATTCCTCGTACCCAAACGTGTAGCGCTGGCGTCCGGCCCATCGAAAAACTCCCAGGTAAAGAGGCGATCGGAACCATCCGGATCGGACGATAGGTTTTCGAAATACACGATGTCATCGACGCAAAAATCACTTTGAGGAGGATTGCTTGTATCTTCTTTTTTCGTAATAAAATCCGGCGTTGGGGCTTCTACCACCACAATGCGCGCATCTACGGTTACCGGTGGTTCGCCCACGGGGTTACACCGGTTCCAGTTGTTCAGGCGCACCACAAATTCTGATCCTATAGCGTAGGGGTTGCCGGGATTGTCGGGGTCATTTGCAGGGATATTGAGCACATCACTCTGCTCGCCGGTACCATTCACTTCTATGATTCCACTTGTTGAAGGGGTAGCTACACCCGGAATTCTCATAGAACCACCCACATATTCCCATTGGATAAACCGGGGAGGGTCATTTTG
>CAYUJK010000281.1:0-4138 GCA_964444895.1 uncultured Roseivirgaceae bacterium | reverse complement strand
AATACGGCATCAGGTGTGGAGTTGGAATAGAGGTTTTTGATTTCCATGTTGAAGGGAGCACAACCGCGGTTCGGGGTAATTACCGCGTGGCCAGATATCATCTCATCAGTACATTGCCCATATCCCTGATGAAAAGCCATCATTGCAGCAACAACTAAGAAAAAATACCTGGTTAACGTTTTCATTTTACCACTGAGGTTTTTGAACACGGGTTCATGTTAATATCAGCGGTTGTGGTAGTTGCCTTTTTGAAATGGCATATCAAACTTACACAATGCTATACTCAAAAGTGCAATCTCAAAATAGGAGGAGATCAAACTGTAGGGTATAAAAACATATTGTTTTTTGATGGATTGTCCCAAAAAAGCTTCATGAAAGTCCGATTCTGAAAAATGTAAGGAGCCATGCGGTTTGAGCCAATTTTCAACCAGAACTTCCCCCAAGAAATCCCTTATGGGATGTTTAACAAAGCAGACACAATGTAAGCCAACTACGCATTAGTGAATATTCAGACCCAAAAATTGAATAAGACCTTTAAATGGTCATTGACCGCAAAAGAAATGTTTAGTCGATAATATCTTTTAGTAAATCGACTTCGAAAGGCGTTTTATCCGGCCGCACCACCAGTCTCTTCTTCATTAAAGAAACCGGTCTCTCCAACGACTCGGAGGCAGCGGCTGTCAATTGCTGATGGGCATTGCGAACCTCGAAGCTACACTACTTGGCCAATCAACTCATACGAACCCATGCAGCGGCAAAAAATTTCTAAAAAAATTATGTCCTCTTTTTCGGGGAAATGCCGCTGTATATGTCAAAAAGGCCTGTTTTGAGGTGTTATAAAATTTTTCCTAAAAATTTTTGTACTATGTGGTTACATAATTTCACTATTCAAGTATTAATGTTTGAAAAATTAAATTATATATTTGCAAAGTGATATTTTTTTCAACTATTGATATATTAATTTTTGCGCGATAGGTAAACTAGAGCTAAGTTTTTGGTTTAGTTAGTTTGTGTTTCATTTTGTGTGTGTTTCGAGGCCGTTCGCCATTTGGCAGAACGGCCTTCTTTTTTTATATGGGCTTATGGACTACTTTTGCATTGGTCTTTCATCTAACGAGTGCTACCTCAAATTCCCGGAAACACCATGCCATTAAAAGTATTCCTCAGCCTGCTTGTTTGCTCATTTGCTCTTTCCTGCCACCAGAAAAAAACAACAACATCAAATTTTGAACTGGAGAATTTGACCCGGCTGGAGGTTAAGTATGCAAAAGGGTTTGCGCTGTTCAAAACGGATGATCATTTCGTGCTCCAGGTACTAAATCCATTTCGCGACAGCAAGGACACGCTCCATTATCTAATCGGAAATAAGCCGGAGCAATTTGAGGATGACAGTTATCGAAAAATAAAATGGCCCCTCACCAATGTAGTACTGTTAGCCGGATCGCACGCAGCTTTTTTTGACCAACTTGGGAAAGCCGACATCATCACGGGTGTTTCTACACGAAGCTACTTTTACAACTCCACCATCCAACAGAACACCATTAATGGAAAAACAACAGAGCTGGGCTTTGGGCAAAATCTCAACATGGAAAAGCTGATTGTGCTGAACCCTCAATTGATGGTGCTCAGCGGAATGGCTTCCGCTGATGTAGTCCGGTATGCGGTAGCCGCAGAAGCCGGCACTGCAATTTTGCCCGCTTCGGAGTGGCAGGAACTTCACCCCCTGGGCCGGGCGGAATGGATAAAGGTATTCGGCGCACTCACGGGAAACTACGAAAAAGCCGAAGCGGTATTCACTGAGGCCGAGGAGCGGTATCTTGATCTGAAGGAAAAAATTGTGCCGGGCACCGCGCCCAAAGTACTCGTAAACGCTCCCTACAAGGACCTGTGGTGGCTGCCCGGGGGCAAGAGCTACATGAGCACGCTCATTGCCGATGCAGGTGGAGATTATCTGTGGAGCGACAACCCTGATGCTGCGGGCGTACAAAGCGACATCGAAGCTGTTTTTCACCGGGCCCGCCGGGCTGATGTGTGGCTTAATCCCAGCCACTTTTTTACTCTAAAAAGCCTGGTGGCGCAGGACGAACGGTATGCGGAGTTTTTGGCACTGAGAGAAGGCGAGGTATACAACATACACGGACAAATGAACGATGCGGGTGGCAATGACTATTACGAGTTGGGGATGGTAAGGCCCGATATGGTATTGGCCGATTTGATCAAAATATTTCACCCGGAATTGCTCCCGGAGCACCAGTTACATTTCTACAAGAAACTGAACTAGAAAAACCTATCGGCTGGCAAAAATAAGACCCATAAAAATCCACTCCCTGATAATTCTTTTTGAAAGAGGCTCCTTCTTTATTACTTTTCGGCTTTGGCGATATTTTACGTTTTCCCATGACTATCCTGCATAAACGTTCTCTGGCCTTTATTTTCCTGACAGCGCTGTTGTTCCTACTTTTTATTGCCGATGTAACGGTAGGCAGTGTGTACATCCCGTTTGCAGAGTCGTTCAAAATCCTCACCGGCACTGATTCAACTTCAGACTTTAGCAAAATCATTTACCTGTTTCGCTTGCCAAAGGCAATTACCGCGATCTTTGCCGGTAGTGCGCTGTCTATATGCGGACTTATGATGCAGAGTCTTTTTCGAAACCCCTTGGCGGGGCCTTCGGTATTGGGCATTACCTCTGGAGCCAGTATAGGGGTGGCGCTCATTCTGCTGGGCTCCGGGTTTTCGGCCAGCAACTACATCATCAAGCAGATTGATATGGATCTCAGCATCATGATCGTGCTCGCATCAAGCGCCGGAGCTGCAGCCATTATGCTCATCATCCTTGCCGTGGCCAGCCGTATTCAGGACAACGTAGTGCTGTTGCTGGTGGGTATCATGATCGGTAACATCGCCATTTCCATCGTCAGCATCTGGCAATACTTTGCGCATCCGGAACAAATTCAGGATTTTCTTTTCTGGACCCTGGGCAGCCTCAGCGGTGTTACGGGCACTAAGCTCACGTTAATCTCCGCTGTTGTCTTGTTTGTTTCTGTTGTGGCATTTCTCTATTCCAATCAACTAAACCTGATGCTGTCGGGAAGAAACTATGCGTCGAGCATGGGGCTTAACTACAAATATTCTCGGATACTGGTTATCACTTTCACTAGTATCCTGGCAGGGACGGTCACGGGGTTTTGTGGGCCTATCGGGTTCGTAGGCATAGCCGTGCCGCACCTGGCGCGCTCGCTTTTCAACACATCCGATCACAAGGTGCTGGCGCCCTCCTGCTTTTTGATCGGTAGTTGCCTCATGTTGCTGTGCGATTTGCTGGCCCATATTCCTGGTAGCCAATATGTGCTGCCCATCAACGCCGTTACGGCACTATTTGGCTCACCGGTCGTAATATGGGTAATCGTGAAAAACCGAAATCTCCACTCTGCTTTTTGACAAATATGCTGGAAATTGATCACCTGGAAATAGGATACAGAAACAAGAAAGTAGCGGGCCCCGTGAACGCTACCCTTCAGCAAGGCGAG
This sequence comes from uncultured Roseivirgaceae bacterium, assembly GCA_964444895.1. GTDB lineage: Bacteria > Bacteroidota > Bacteroidia > Cytophagales > Cyclobacteriaceae > CAJXNP01. Next base: position 608 of record CAYUJK010000281.1, on the reverse strand, counting down.
CTTATTGGGCTATTGGGGCCAAATGGCACAGGAAAATCTACCTTGCTCAAAACCGTAGCAGGGCTCATAGACCGCCTTTCGGGCCATGTGTATTTCGATAAAAAGGAAATTTCAAAATTTGCCCCTCGCGAAAAGGCCAAAGTTATCAGTGTGGTACTCACCGAACCCATCGGTATTGGCAATTTCACCGTATTGGAAGTGCTTGATCTTGGGCGCTATCCCCACAAAGGATGGTGGGGAAAAACCGGAAAGACAGATAAGGATATTATTGAAAAAGCACTCGAAAACACTGGCATCGCTCACCTGGCTTACCGGCAAATTTCGAGGCTTAGCGACGGAGAAAAACAAAAGGTAATGATAGCCAGAACCCTGGCCCAAGATACCGATTTTATCCTGCTGGATGAACCCACCAGTCACCTGGACCTGCCCAGCAAAATAGAGGTGATGTCGCTGCTGAAAGACCTTGCGCACACCTGGGGCAAGGCCATCCTGGTATCCACACACGATCTCAACCTCGCTATTCAGGCCGCGGATAAGTTTTGGCTCATTCACAAGAGCGGTGCGTTTAGCCAAGGAGTAAACGAGGACCTCATCCTCAGTGGCGCCTT
>CAYUJK010000280.1:3857-5457 GCA_964444895.1 uncultured Roseivirgaceae bacterium | reverse complement strand
TGAACCTTGAAGACAATTTGAATGATCTTATTGTCAATTTCACAATAAGCCCCTGGTTTTTGCCTCCAAAAGTAAAATTCACAACAAAGCAGGCTGGTTTTTTTAAATACATAAAAAATATGCGCCAAACACCTCTAAGTGTAATAGAATACCCCCATTTTATTACGAACTATTCAAAAAAGGCCGCGTATATTTGCAATGTGGTTCAAACAAAAATGGTCTTAAACAAATTGGAAATGAAAAAGCTCACAACAACAATTTTAGCAGTAGCCGGTATAGTACTGGGTTCTGCTGTGTTCGCCGCCAAGAAAGACGGCAAAGAAGTACTGGTAAAAAGTACTGAGTCAGGAAAGAAAGTAGAACTTACTTATCTTTCAGAAAGCGCTTGCAAAGTAAAGGTAAACATTTACGATCAAGCGGGAAACAAAATTTTCGCAGACGCGATCAGCAACCCTAAGTCGTTCAAAAAATCGTACGACCTGTCTAACCTTCCTGTAGGCGAGTACGAGTTCGAGATTATCGACAGCGAAAAGGTAGTAGTTGAAAAAATAAGCAACTTAGATGCTAAAACTACGTCTAAAGTTCTTAAAGCTACCGTGATCAAGGAAGATGATGACAAATTTAAGGTGTTGGTTCGCGGCGAAATTGCTAACCCCGTAGCGGTTAATATCTATGACTTGCAGGGCAAGCTGATCTTCGGAGACCTGATCGATCACGAGAAAAGTTTCTCAAAAATTTACGATCTTTCGAAGACTTTCAAAAAGGACGTGAAATTTGAAATAGTACAGAATGGTCAGATCTTAGCTTCTGCATCGTTCTAACTAAGAAATTGAAGAATACATAGTTGAAGGGTGATTCTAAAAGCAGCGACCGGGCGGAACTTGTTTCGTCCGGTTTCTCTTTTTATAGACCAATGTTATTGAAAAGCCTTCAATGCAACCATTCCTTACGCCATTTGTCTGGAATTATTTCGATTTTTAAGACATTGCACCTGGCAATTCCCTTATTTGCCATGTTAATTTTTTCAGTGATGTGCTTTTGTATTCATTTTAAATACAAAAACCTACCAGCCGCACTTCCGTTTAATCCATTTTTTTTTCTATTTTTGTTTTGATAAGTTGAAAAAAAATAGTTGTATAGCAGAATAATTGATGTATATACAAGATAGAGATATAAAAAACCTTTAAGATATTTTTTGGTTGTTTGGTTGATGTTGAAAAGGGGGGGCAGTCATGTCCCTCTTTTTCGTTTTATAGCCCTCCCCTATTTATCCCGTATTTTCAATTTATCCCGATTATTTCTCCCAATAGCTTTTTAATTCCCTTATTCCCTTTTAAATTCTGCCAAAATTTGATCCCATGCAGAATACCCCCCAATTGGTAGTTGACGACCCCTGGTTAGAACCTTATTCCCATGAAATACAGGGAAGAATTGCCCGCTTTTATGGCAAGCTGAGCACCATAGAAAAAGATCATGGAAGTCTGAGTCAATTTGCTGCTGCCTATAAATACCTGGGGCTGAACTTTGATAAGAAAAAAAAGGGGTGGTGGTACAGGGAGTGGGCTCCCGCAGCCGAGGCATTGTACCTCACCGGCGATTT
>CAYUJK010000280.1:0-3757 GCA_964444895.1 uncultured Roseivirgaceae bacterium | reverse complement strand
TGATCTACGAAGCCCACGTGGGACTGGCCCAGGAAACAGAGGGAATAGGCCAATACAAGGAATTTACCGAAAAAACATTGCCCCGAATCAAAGAACTCGGGTACAACACCATACAGTTGATGGCCATCCAGGAGCATCCGTACTACGGTTCTTTCGGGTACCATGTATCAAACTTCTACGCACCCTCAAGCCGGTTTGGTCCGCCTGAGGATTTAAAAGCCCTGATCAACACGGCCCACAATATGGGCATTGCCGTTATCATCGACCTGGTGCACTCTCACGCTGTGAAAAATATCGCCGAGGGCCTGAATGAGTTTGATGGTTCTGACGACCAATATTTTCACCCCGGAGGTCGGGGATACCACAGCACATGGGACTCGAAGCTCTTCAACTACGGTAAACCCGAAGTGCTGCAATTCCTGCTCTCTAATATCAAGTATTGGATAGAAGAGTTTCATGTTGACGGCTTCCGTTTCGACGGCATCACCTCTATGATGTATTTTCATCACGGAGACTTCACTCAATTCGACCATTACGACAAGTATTTTGCTACCGGAGTAGATTGGGATGCCCTGATCTACCTGCAACTGGCCAATACATTGACTCATCAGGTAAAACCGTATGCCATTACAGTAGCAGAAGACATGAGTGGCATGCCTGGCCTGTGCCGCACAGTAGACGACGGCGGGATAGGCTTTGACTTCCGCTTAGGCATGGGCATACCTGATTTCTGGATAAAGTATCTGAAGGAAAAAAAAGACGAAGAATGGGATATCGACGAGCTATGGAGCGTAATGAGCAACCGGCGATGGAAGGAAAGGACAGTTGCCTACGCCGAATCACATGACCAGGCCATTGTAGGCGATAAAACCATCGCCTTCTGGCTCATGGACAAGGAGATGTACTTTCACATGCAGGTACATGACGAAAACCTGGTCATAGATCGCGGCATTGCGTTGCACAAGATGATTCGGCTTTTCACGGCGTCGTTAGGCGGCGAGGCATACCTCAATTTCATCGGCAATGAGTTCGGGCACCCTGAGTGGGTAGATTTCCCGCGGGAAGGCAACAACTGGAGCTACAAGTACACGCGAAGGCAGTGGTCGCTGGCTGACAATGAAAGCCTCAAATACAAATACCTCTATCGGTTTGACAAAACGATGATCGAGATATTAAAATCGAACGATATTCTCCCGGCCTTGCCTGGGCGCCAACTAAACATGGACCCCATGAACAAGGTGATCATTTTTGAACGGAACAATCTGATATTCGCCTTTAATTTCCACACACACCACTCCATTCCTGACTATCGCTTTTCGGCGCCAAACCCGGGCGTCTACGAGATACTCCTAAACTCTGACGCAGCGCAGTTTGGCGGGCACGACCGCGTGGATGACCGGATCACCTACCCCACTGTTGAGGAAGGAAAACTAAGCATCTACCTCCCCAACAGAACGGCACTGGTGTTTAAGAAAACTTCTTAGCGGAAACAGGGTTAATATTGAGGTGTCGCGCGACTCTCAACTCGAAGTCAGACAAAATGTTCATGTAGTGTCTGTAGGCGTCATGCGGCGAATAAAACGGGCTGAACGAGCGGTGCACGCTTCCGTCTGCTGCACTTTTGGTACTCATGTAGTAGAAGTGGTCTGAAGTCTGGAATAGTCTCCACAGCGTGATGAGGTCTTCATCTTGAGTTGCCCGAACATCGTCGCCCATTTCGTAAACCCTGGTCAGTGCTTCGTGTTGCATGGCATTGCCTCGCCAGGCGCTGAGGTCTCTTTCGGTATCAGCTCTTGATACAGTATAGGGTACATCGATCTTTGGACGCAGATGGTCTTTTGGTTGAATGTCCTGAAACCGCCGAAAAGATGTTCTCTTATTTTTCAAAAGCTTGACAAGGGTTTGCTCAAGAAAATTCAAGATGCCTGTTTCCCTTTTATGATGTTCACCAAAATTTTCGTAGTCGTAAAACAGCGGAACGATCTCTCCGGCTGACCCCGTGACCCATTGGCAGTATTTTTCCGGCGTAAGTGGAAAATGTTTCCAGCCGAAATCCGAATACCTGAATTTTATGTCGTTGGAAAGCTGATAATTGCGCAGGAACAGGTTGATATCCGCTTCCGTCGCCCTGAACACCTGGTTTGGCGAACGCCCGTGTAGCACCCAATCGGCGCCTTCAGTAACCATATTGCGAAATCCAGCATTGTAGATGTAGCTTCCCAGATCATTGTTGTAACAATACTCAGTGTTCAAAAAGGTAGTTGGCTGAACCCCGAAAAGCTGCTCTACCTTATCAACATGATCCATGATTTGTTCTTTAAACTCCTGCCTGGAATAATGGAAGGCGAGTGAGTAATAGTAAGGTTCACAGACCACTTCTACGCTACCTGTACCTACCAAATCCACGAAGCTTTCGAGTACGTCTGGCCGGTATTTCTCCAATTGGCTGATGGTAGTACCACTCATTGAAACGGAAAAAACAAACTCCCCTCCTGATTTCCTTATCAGGTGCTTCAAAAGACGATTCACCGGGAGATAGCAACTGTCAGACACGCGGTTGATAATCGCCCGGTTGAGGCTATCATTAAAGTAGTTTTTATGTTTACCCAGGTCAAAAAATGAATATTCGGCAATGCGGATGGGTTGATGCGTTTTTAACATCAGCATTAATTTGTTCATAATGTGTGCGTGTTTTTAGTTTTGACTGAGTAGATTTCGGTAAGCTTCTGCTACTTTAACAGCAGCGTTTCGCCAGGTAAGACTCTTCAGGTCTTCATTATTCCTTTGCACGACTTTTTCTCTCAATTTTTCATCGGTAAGCAAGTCCAGAATTTGCTTGACCATCAAATCGATATCCCAAAAATCTGATTTCAGGGAGCCTGTGAGCACCTCTGCTACACCCGAGCGCTCAGAGATGACGGTAGGAACTCCAAATTGAGCGGCTTCGAGGGCGGTAAGTCCAAACGGCTCTGACACCGAAGGCATGCAATACACGTCGGCTATTGCCAGAAGGTCGTGAATTTGCTCCCGGTTGAGAAAGCCTGTGAAATGTACCCGGTTGCCAATCTGCCGGTAGGCGCCATCCTCCAGTAAATGTGTAAGCTTCTCGCCTGTGCCGGCTATCACGAACCGCACATTTTTAAATTTTTTATGAATACGAGCAGCTATTTCGAGAAAGTACTCCGGGCCTTTTTGCCCGGTAAGCCGGCCAATAAACAACACCATCTTTTCCGGAAACGACTTTTCCGTCTTATAGACTTTTTCGTGATCTATGCCATTGTATACGGTGAAAATCCGTGCATCCTCAATGCCGTAGTGACTCTTTACTATACTGCCCGTGTAGTTGCTCACAGGAATAATAAGGTCGGCGTTTTGCAAGGCATTCTTTTCGGTTTCGTATACCCAGCTTCTGCTTTCACTACCGGCCCTGTCGTAGTCCAGCGAGTGCACGTGGAGCACCAATGGCTTGCCCGATGCCTTCTTCACTTCCATGCCTGCCAGAAAAGTCATCCAATCGTGGGCGTGGATAAGATCAAATTCGATTTTCTCACTCAAAGATTTTACCAAATCGGCATAGAGAATAACCTTACCAATGACGTCGTTTCCATAGAGGTCGTCAAAATTAAGCGAAGCTTTTACGGTCTTCATTTTTTGCTTCACCGTTTTAATGGCTTCTTGCCGGATTTGCTTCTGCTCCGCCACGGGCTGCCCTACCGGTGTTGCGTAGGGGTCAAGATGAACATCTACGTGGTGCAAT
>CAYUJK010000279.1:0-5458 GCA_964444895.1 uncultured Roseivirgaceae bacterium | reverse complement strand
GCTGAAGGTGTCGGTTTCCCACGCTGTAGGTAGAAAAGAAATAGGTGACCTGGCGGTGGTCATCGCCGTGTCGGCCCCTCACCGCGATGCTGCATTCCGGGCCTGCCGATACGTGATCGATACGCTCAAGGAAACGGTGCCGATATGGAAAAAGGAAATATTTGAAGACGGTGAAGTGTGGGTGGCGGCACACCCCTGAAAACAAGCTGATTGGTAAGGTTTTACTCAGACCTGCAAGGGTAGATATAGGCTTTTTTCTGTGAGGGCCCATTTTATCTATTTTCCCTTCTTATTAAAAATTTCAAACAAAATGATCTGTTTTTTTATTGTTTTAATATAAAAATGTTTATTTGCTTAATAATTTAGAAAGTTGGGGTGGTTAAATTATTGCCCCGTATTCAAAACCCTGAGGTTTTGGCCAGTTCGTACGCCGCGCGTTTGGTAATCTGGCGGGAAACCTCGGGGAGTGAAGATTTAGGGTATCTATAATGGTTTTTTGAGGATGAGGCATACGTATGACTTTGGAATTATCGGCAACTGCGCATTTTTGGCGGCGATAGATCAATCGACAAATGTAGTGTGGCAGTGTTGGCCACGGTTTGACAGCAGTTTTATTTTTGGGAGCCTGCTCGATTCGAAAAAAGGAGGAGAGTTTTCCATAAAGCCTTTCGATGAAAACTATTTTTCTACGCAGCATTACATTGAGAATACCAATATTCTCTGCACAGAAATTCAAACTTCTGACGGTAGCTACCGCGTTACCGATTTTGCGCCGCGCTTCATGAATTTCGAGCGCTATTTCAGGCCGCTAATGCTCATACGCAAACTGGAACCCCTCTCGGGGTCGCCCCGCATTAGGGTGAAGTGTGAGCCGATGGGCGATTACGGAAATTTGAAAGGCGTCGCTTCTTTTGGTTCGAACCACATAGAATTTCTTGGCCTGGATAAGCCCGTGCGCCTTACTACCAATATTTCGATAACTTACATCAATTCCGACCTTCCTATTTTACTCAATGAAACAAAATTCCTGGTGCTCACCTACGGCACTCCCCTGGAAGCTCCGTTGGAAAGTACCTCGGAGGAATTTCTGCGGCAAACACGTAGCTACTGGCGCAGGTGGGTAAAGAGTACCAGCATTAGTAAATTTTATCAAAAGCAGGTGATACGCTCTGCTTTGACCTTGAAGATTCACCAGTTTGAAGATACGGGGGCCATCATTGCAGCTACCACCGCCAGCTTGCCCGAAGCTCCGGGAAGTGGCAGGTGCTGGGACTACCGCTACTGCTGGATGCGCGACACCTACTACATCCTCACCGCATTTAACAACATCGGCCACTTTGAGGAGATGGAAAAGTACTTCAACTACATCACCAATATTTATAGTACCATTGACGGGCGTTTTCAGCCTCTGTATAAGATTACCGGCGAATCCAAAATCGAAGAATTTATCACTGACCTGGAAGGCTATAAAGGCAACCGCCCGGTGCGGATAGGTAACGCCGCCTATACCCATATCCAAAACGACGTATATGGGCAGGTGCTCATTTCGCTGCTGCCGCTCTACATCGACAACCGCTTCATCGATGCCGAGCGGGCATCGCTGGATAAGATCATCTATGATACCCTCGAAAAGATAAGCAAGACCATGAATGAGCCAGACGCCGGTCTCTGGGAATTCAGGGATTTTGCCCAGTATCATTGTTATACCTACCTCTTTCACTGGGCCGGCGCCAGCGCGGCATTGGAGATTGCCAGGTACAAGAAGAACGAAAAAATGGCTCACCTGGCCAGGGAGCTCAAAACCTTTGCAGCAGAAAAAATAGAAGCTTGCTACAGCCCTAAGCTCGGCGCCTACACCCAGGCAATTGGGTCAGACAAGCTCGATGCCAGTTCGCTACAGCTCATTTTGATGAACTACCTTGACCCCAATTCGGAAAGAGCGAGGCAGCACCTGATAGCCCATGAAAAAGAACTCAAGACTCCAGAAGGGCTTTTCTACCGCTACAAGCACGCCGATGATTTTGGAATGCCGGAGACAACGTTTCTGATATGCGCTTTCTGGTATGTGGAAGCCCTGGCATGTGTGGGGCGCATGGACGAGGCGATAGCCAATTTCGAGCGACTTCTCCAATACAGCAACCATTTGGGCTTGCTGAGCGAAGATGTGGACTCAAAAACCGGAAGCCAGTGGGGCAACTTTCCGCAGGCCTATAGCCATGTGGGGCTCATGAACGCCGCCTACCGCATATCCAAGAAGCTCGACCATCCTGTATTTTACAACTTTGAATGATGAACCGGCTTTTCCTGTTGGGACTCTGTGTTCTGCTGGCTTCATGTGCCGGTATGCGGAATCTCGCAGGGAAGAGGCTGTTGAAAAAGCAATACCTGCAGTCCGAGCTATTTGGTTCGCATTTTAGTGGGATGGTTTTCAAAGACCTGGCGTCAGGGCGTGTGCTGTTGAAAGTGAACGACCAGCACCTCCTTACGCCTGCCTCAAATGTGAAGCTGCTCACTTACTATGTGGCTGATAAGGTAATGGCCGATTCCATTCCCGCTTTACGCTATTGCCGGACGGACGATTCGCTCTATTTTTCCGGGATGGGAGACCCTACTTTTTTGCATCCTGACTTCGCAGATCAGCGAGCATTGTGGCTGCTGAGGTCAGATTCTCTTATTCCAGTGTATTGTCCCTCGGGGTTTTTCGATGAGAAGTTTGGGCCGGGCTGGGCCTGGGACGACTATCGCTATTATTTTCAGCCGGAGCGAAGCGCATTTCCCATGATGGGCAATAGTCTGTGGCTAAAAACCGATTCGTTAGGCCAGCTGAATATCTTCCCGGATTTTTTTTCTGTAAGTCTCCGGTGGGAGCCGCACACTACCGGGGTAGTGGTGGCGCGTGAGGAAGACCGCAACGTATTCAGTATTGGTAGTATTGAAAATGAACGTGAGTTGGATACTGCCGTGCCGTTTATCGTGAGCGACAGCCTGGTGGTTCGCGTGTTGAAATCATTTGTGGGAGACCATGTGGCGACCGGGCGATTTCCAGGTGAATGCGAGCGGAGCGTTTACTTTTCTCAGCCGAAGGATAGCGTTTTCAAAAGAATGCTGGTGGAGTCTGACAATTTTGTCGCGGAGCAACTGATGGTTGGGGCCAGTGCGCTGCTTTTCGACTCAATGTCGGTGAACGGGATGATAGCCTCGGCGCTGGACAATTACTTCTATGACTGGAAAGAAGAGATCCGGTGGAAGGATGGTTCAGGCCTATCGCGTTACAATCAGCTAAGTCCTGCGTTTCTCGTGTGGTTGCTGGAAAAAATATACCATGAAAACGACTGGGAAAGGTTAAAGACCATTCTGCCCGAGGGCGGAAACCAGGGCACTCTTCAAAATTTTCTGAAAAGCGACACGCCGTATGTATATGCCAAATCCGGATCAATGACAGGTGTGTATAATCTCAGCGGCTACCTGCTTACCGCCAGGGGAAACCTGATTGCTTTCAGCATGATGAACAACAATGTGAAGGCGCCTCTCAGGGAAGTGAAAGCCGGTATTGAAAAGTTGCTGCATTACGTGCATGAACACTATTGATTTCTCCTGCTTAAGTAGAAACAGTCGCACGACTTTAGCTTAAATGTACACATTCAACGAAACCCGATGGCTAAGGGAGACAGCGAACCTCACAAATTCACAAACGCGGTTTTCTTTTGCAGAACAATTTATTTTTTCGTGAAATAGTAGTATCTATACCGCAATTTTTGTTCTGTCCAATGTCAGTAAGATTATTAACGCACTAAGGTTTGGGAATTTTAATCAGGCAATCCGTAAGGTCCACACTTTTCATTTACCTGGGAGCTGTCATTGGCTTTGTAAATACTACGCTTCTCTATCCTCGTTTTTTGACAGAGTCTGAGATAGGCGTGCTCAATCTGCTCGTGTCGTATGCATTTATTTTTGGTTTTTTTGGCACGTTTGGTTTTACCCGGGCTATCAATAAATTCTTTCCTTTTTTCAGGGATAAAGGTCAAAACCACAACGGGTTCCTCTTTCTCACCATCATGGTGGGCTTGTTGGGCTTTGTGGTGTTTTACCTGTTTTACATTCCCTTTGGCGATTGGCTTTTTCTGAGAAACCTGGATAAATCGCCCCTGTTTACGAAATACCTTTTCCTGATCGTCCCCCTTACATTTATTCACATTTACTGGAATTTGCTGGATGCGTACAATATGATGTTGTATCGCACCATATTCGGGATCTCGCTCAAGGAATTTTGGCAACGCATCATTTTTTCAATCGGGCTCATCTTCGTTATTCTCGACGTCATCGGTTTTAATGGGTACGTGTACATCTATTTCGCGGGGTTTTGTATTACGTTTTTGTTGCTCATAGTGCATATCGCCTATCACAAAGACTTCAACATGATGCCCAATTTCAGGTTTTATACAAAGCCCTTGCTTCGCAAAATGTTTTCCTGGAGCGCTTACGGGTTCATGACCGGCCTGGGAAGTTTCGCCGCACTGAAGATTGATACTGTGATGATCAACGAGTTTATTGATGATGCCGCTACGGGCATTTATGTTACGGTGTTCAACTTTACCGTGCTGATACTGATGCCCAATAGGGGGATGTCGCGTATTGCCGGAACCATTGTGTCGGATGCCTTTAAGGCCAGCGACTACGATAAGGTAGAGGACATGTACAAAAGAACCTGTCTCACACAGACCATCATGGCTGTGTTTCTTTTCCTGGGGCTTGCCACCAATATCGACAACATTTTTAAAATGCTGCCAGATTCTTATATCGCAGCCTATTGGGTCATCATCATCATAGGTCTGGCTAATGTACTTCGGATGGCCTCGGGTATTAGTGAAAATATCATCGCCTTGTCCAACTATTACCGCATTCAAACGCTGTTCATGTTTTTCTACCTGGTGAGTATTGTGGTGTTAAATTACCTGTTGATACCTGCCTATGGCCTGAACGGGGCTGCGGTAGCTTCGGCACTGGCTATACTCATTTACTTTTTCATCCGCTATTTCTTTCTGCTGTCCAAGTTTGGGTTTCAGCCGTATGATTATAAATACCTGGTGATAGCCACGATAGCCGGCGGAGTATATTACCTGGTTTCCCTGCTGCCTGATATTGAGCCATTTTACCTCGATATCGTGGTCAAAGGCGCTGTGATGACCTTGCTTTTCTCACTACCTCTGTATTTTTTCAAGATTTCAGAAGACTTCAATGCGTTGGCCGACTCCTGGTGGCAGAGTGCCAATGAATGGTGGCGGCAGAAGAAAAATTAAAAGAATATGCAAAAGTATTTTTTTGAAATAGGAAATTAATTTTACCTTTGTACCTCCAAAAATCGAGGGGTATTTTTATCGTGAATGTTGATCGGATAAATCTGGAAATATCCTGTAAAATTTGAGGAAATAGTGCCCGATGGTGTAACTGGCAACACGCC
>CAYUJK010000278.1:3581-5478 GCA_964444895.1 uncultured Roseivirgaceae bacterium | reverse complement strand
TGATATCTGAAGACGGGGAAAAGAAAAAGGCCTGGTACGTCATGAAAACTTACTTTCAGGGAAGGTAGACTTTGCCTGGTCAATAGACGTTTGGCCGGAAAAGCTACTCGTATGTAACATCGATAAAAGTTCTTGTAACATACCCGTAAGCCTGCGGAGAAGTACTATTCATACCTTTATTGGCGACAATATTGAAGGCTGCGAATGGCAGTTTCGGATTCCGGGAAAGCGGTGTCAGAAGTACATCTGCCAAAGTCGTGGTTCAGGAAACTAACACTAACCTGTTTTGTACTTTGTTTTTTTTCATAATGACTAAATTGAACACACATACGAAACATACGTCTAAAAATCATTTTATACACATGCGAATACATACAACTTTTATCCTCGCAGCTGCCATTTTTATGGCCTGCTCCACTGAAAGTGAAAACCAAAAGCCTGAGCCGATGAAACTCTGGTACGCCGAGCCCGCCGAAGAGTGGGTGGAAGCGCTACCTATAGGCAACGGACGCCTGGGCGCCATGGTCTACGGTAACCCAGCCAGGGAAGAACTTCAACTCAACGAAGAAACCGTTTGGGCAGGTGAGCCGGGCAACAACATCAGTGCCAGAACCGGGAAAGTAATCCCGGAGATAAGGAGGTTGATCGTTGAAGGTAAATATGCCGAGGCACAGCAGCTGGCAAACGATAACATCAGCTCTCCAAATCATGGGATGCCCTTTCAACCCGTGGGGAACCTGTTCATCGATTTTCCGGGTCATGAAAGCTTTACCAGCTACTATCGCGACCTCAACATCGAAGATGCGTTGGCTTCTGTAAGTTATGAAGTAAACGGAGTAAACTACAAAAGGGAAATGTTCGCCTCCTTTACGGACCAGGTGATCACCGTTAGGCTTACGGCAGATAAACCCGGCAGTATCACCTGTAACCTCTCGATGGACAGCCCGCACAGCGAGAAAACGATTGCCGTTGAATCGGATCAGCTCGTGCTGTCGGGAATCTCGGGAGACCATGAAGGCAAAAAAGGAGCGGTTAAATTCAATGCCCGTGTCAGCGCGAATGTGGAAGGGGGTAGCCTCGCTTCAGAAGGAGAGGGCGTCTCGATCAAGGAAGCCGATGCGGTAACGATCTACATCTCCATTGCTACTAATTTCAAAAACTACCGCGAACTGAGTGAGGATGAGGAACAAAAAGCGAAGGAATACTTGGCCGCTGCTTCGGAAAAAAACTACTCACAGGCACTGAACGACCACAAGAAATTCTACCGCCAATTTTTCGACAGGGTACAACTCAACTTAGGCTCCACCGACTCAGTAAATAACCCTACAGACCAAAGGATTAAAGATTTTGCCGAAGGGAATGATCCCCAATTGGCAGCGCTGTATTTCCAATTTGGGCGGTACCTGTTGATTTCCTCATCTCAACCCGGCGGACAACCTGCCACCCTGCAGGGAATCTGGAACCATCGCCTTATGCCACCCTGGGACAGCAAGTACACCCTGAACATCAATGCGGAAATGAACTACTGGCCGGCAGAAGTGACTAACCTGAGCGAACTGCACGAGCCGCTGCTTCAGATGATCAAAGAACTTTCGGTAACGGGGCAGGAGAGCGCACAGCAAACGTATGGAGCCAATGGCTGGGTAGTGCATCACAACACCGACCTATGGCGCGTAACCGACCCTGTAGATGGCGCCCACTTCTGGGGTATGTGGCCTATGGCAGGTCCCTGGCTCAATCAGCATGTTTGGGAGCATTTCCTCTATACCGGTGATACGGCGTTTATCCGTGAATTTTACCCCGTTTTAAAGTCTTCCTGTGAGTTTTACCTGGATGTGCTGCAACCTTTCCCGGACAGCGACTGGCTTGTGATCAGCCCCTCGGTTTCCCCGGAAAA
>CAYUJK010000278.1:0-3481 GCA_964444895.1 uncultured Roseivirgaceae bacterium | reverse complement strand
CTCTATCCTTCTAACCAAATATCTCCCTATCGCACTCCTGAGTTGTTCGAGGCAGCGAGAAACTCCCTTACTTACCGTGGTGATGTTTCCACCGGCTGGTCGATGGGCTGGAAAGTGAACCTTTGGGCGCGCCTGCTCGATGGCGACCATGCCCACAAACTCATTCAGGACCAATTGAGTCCTTCCAAATTACCTGACGGAAAGGAAAAAGGCGGTACCTATCCCAATTTGTTCGATGCCCACCCACCCTTCCAGATCGACGGAAATTTCGGTTGCACCGCCGGTATAGCCGAGATGCTGCTGCAAAGCCATGACGGAGCCATTCACGTATTGCCTGCCCTGCCATCAGCTTGGGGCAGTGGATCCATAAAAGGACTGAAGGCCCGTGGAGGTTTTGAAGTAGATATCAATTGGGATAGCGGTCAGCCCTCTACGGTGACCATTCGCTCGGACTTGGGCGGCAATTGCCGGATCAGGTCGTACGTGCCGCTTTCCGGTGATGGCCTGCAAGAAGCAGAAGGTGAAAACGCCAATGCCTTTTACCAGACGCCTGAGATTAAAGAGCCGCTTGTTTCCGGGCAGGCAGCATTGAAAGGATTAAGCCTTAAAGAAATATATGAATATGACCTTGCCACCAGGCCCGGAGGAGAATACATTCTAAAAGCGGAAAGCAACAAGTAGAATATAGATTTTGAACCAAAAAAATGCCGTTGAGGGCAGCGGTATTTTTTTGGTGTTTCTTCGTAAAAGGACTATAATTGTAAAAACTACCTTTAACAACCCGTTTTTGAAAATTAAAGTTTGTTATCTGTAATCCCCGCGATCGAGGAGACGGAATGTGTGTAGAACGAGCTCGTATTAAGTCTTCAAATTTGCTGTGAATTGGCCAAATGCAGCGGCTTTTTGAGGGTTTTGTTTGCTCAGTATAATGTGGATGGGAATGACCTTTATTCAAATTGCTCACCGGGTTCGCCTTGCAATGGCGCTTGTTTTTCTGACGCTGCTTTCTCATGCCCAGTATCAGGAGACTAATTTTGTCCCTGTGGCGCCGGATGCTTTATCCAGTTCTTTCGTGCGCTGTGTGTATAAAGACAGCCACGGCTATGTATGGATAGGAACCAGTGATGGGCTAATTCGCTACGATGGCGTCAATGCTTACCGCTATGAAAATGACCCCTCTGACGAACGGACCATTACCAATAACAACATCAACGTGATAATGGAAGACCCACAGCAGAATTTGTGGGTAGGAACGGCTAGGGGACTGAACATATATGACCGGAACCTGGATCGCTTCACCCAACTCCACAGGCTTCCAGAGTTGAAAAATCTGCCAAACCATGCGTACATCACCGCACTTTCCTTTGACAGGCAAGGTAAAGCGTGGATAGGTACACACGGTGGAGGGGTTAATGTGTACGATCCCCATACTTTTACCTTTACCTACCTCGTCGATCCTACCGACGGAAAAGTATCTTCATTGACTAACTATGTTAATAGTATGCGCCGTGTTGATGACCTGTTGTTTTGTGGTACCAAGGGTGGATTGAAAGTATTTAATTCGTTGGAAAAAGCACCCGTTTCCCTCAATTTCATCGATGATGCACTCCCGACGCTATCGTTCACCCAAGTGGCAAACGACAAAGCCGGAAATGTATGGCTACTTTCTTCTGAAGGACAGGTGATCCGGCTGGAGCCGCGAAACGGCTACTATACTTTTACGAAAATTTTTGATGGGCAAAAGAGGTACGGAGCCGAGTGGAATAATGTTCTGGCGCTGGCGCTGGATCCAAAAGGCAACTTTTGGATTGGCGGAGAAAATGTGAGCCTGAACTACGTTGATGCCGGCGAGGCGGCAATTACTCGTTTCCCGGCCCACGATAGCAACTCAAAAAAGCTGCCCACGAATTCCATCAGGTCGGTATATATCGATAGCGAAGGGCTTGTGTGGGTGGGTACCTTCAACAAAGGCCTTTACCTGGTGGACAACCAGTCGAAAAAGTTTATGCATTACGATAAGGGTGCGCTCAAAGACAGCGACCTGATGGGTAAAGACGTGCGGAGCTTTGCAGAAGACCGCGATGGAAATATATGGATAGCTTTTGAAGGAACGGGCCTGCGAAAGATAGATGCTGAAACCAACCTTCTCCAGCGCTGTGACGATGTGAATGAAAGACTGCCTGGCAAGTTTCTAACATCACTTGTTTGCGACAGGCACAACAATCTTTGGATAGGCACGGCGGGTGATGGCATGTACAAATTGAACCTAAATACCCAGGCACTCGACCGCTACACCCTCAGGTCGGGCGGCTTTGGCGATGACAAGATCTACTGCCTGTATGAAGACAAAAAAGGAAAAATATGGGCCGGACTGGACGGGAGCGGACTTTTCTACTTTGATGAAACAGAAAATGCTTTTGTCCATCTCTGCGAAAGCAAAAAAGAAACGTTCATCACCAAGACTACCTACGTCAGCTCCATCGTAGAGGACTTCCAGGGTACGCTGTGGGTGGGTACCATGTATGGCCTCTATGCATTGGAAGAAACAGGGGAAAACACCTACCACTACGAATGGCACATGCCGAATGGCAGGGAGGGGAGCCTACGCAGCCCGACCGTACAGACCTTGCACGAAGACAAATTTAAAAACCTCTGGGTAGGCACAACAGACAATGGCCTGAGCGTGAAGCGACGCGACGCATCCGGATTTGAGTTCTTAGGAAGAGAGCACGGACTACCCAGTAATATTATTAGATCAGTGATCACCGACGCCTCGGGCAATGTGTGGGTTAGCACCAATATGGGATTATCTAAGCTCGACAGGGCGGGAATGAAGTTTACCAACTACACCCGTGAAGACGGCCTCGTATCGAATAACTTTTACCAGAACGCGAGCCTCAGGAGTAGCTCCGGGGAGTTGCTTTTTGGAAGTAATAATGGATTCAATGCGTTTTACCCTGATAGTATAGGTGTGCACACCGCCCTACCAGAGGTTCGCCTGACCGGTTTGCAAGTCAATAACCAATCTGTGGAGATAGGCGCTGAGGGGTCGCCGCTCGACAAGCACATCAGCCTCACTGATGAGATCAATTTGTCTTATCAACAGCGCTCGTTAAAAATCGACTTCGTCGCCATCAACTACAGGCAACCTTATCGACATCAATACTGCTATAGGCTGGAAGGATTTGATAAGGACTGGAATTGCGTAGGCAATATTAACAGTGCTGTTTACACCAATCTTGATCCCGGCACATATACTTTCTGGGTAAAAGCCTCAAATAGTGACGGAATGTGGAGCGAGGCGCCCGCGCAACTGAAAATATCTATTGCTCAGGCGCCATGGAAAACGCCTTGGGCCATAGCACTCTATATAGCCGTTTTGGGCAGCGTGGCGTACTTCGTGGTAAAAACCTGGGTAGAGCGAATGAAGATGAGGCACCAGTTGGTGCTGGAGCGCCTGGCCCGTGAGCGGGAGCAGGAA
>CAYUJK010000277.1:1304-5530 GCA_964444895.1 uncultured Roseivirgaceae bacterium | reverse complement strand
ATCCTCAGCTTTGTGTATGTCATTTATTGGTGAGAACCCGAACATTGAGCATCTTCGCAGTAACAGACTAAAAGTACGCAAATGAAAAACGCTTTGATATTAGGTGGAGCATCAGACATCGGGTTTGCCATTGCCGAGACATTTGCCCGAAATGACTATGGTGTCATTCTGTGCGGACGCAATAGAGAAGTGCTGGAGCGGAACGTCAATGATATCCGGGTGAAATATGGCACGGAGGCGCGCCATGCGTATTTCGACGCTACAGACTTCGCCTCTCACAAGCCCTTCTGGGACAGCTTCGACAAAAAGCCCACCGTTGCGGTATGTGTATTTGGGTACCTGGGCGACCATGACAAAGCCCTGAACGATACCGGCGAAACACTGGCCATCCTACACACCAACTTCACCGGGGCAGTATCTATTCTCACCATCATAGCACATCACTATGCACACGCCAAAGCCGGCTCGATCATAGGGATAAGCTCTGTGGCCGGCGATCGTGGTCGCCAGAGCAACTTTATCTACGGCGCGGCCAAAGCGGGCTTTACCACCTATCTGCAAGGCCTTCGAAACTACCTCTTTCACGAACGGGTTCATGTGATGACAGTGATCCCCGGTTTTGTAGCCACCAAAATGACCGAACACCTCGACCTTAACAAGCGCATCACAGCCACACCCGAAGAAGTAGCCGATGCTGTGTTCAGGGGGCTACGCAAAAAAAAGAATGTGATCTATGTGAAATGGATGTGGCGCTACATCATGCTCATCATAAAATTGATACCGGAGGGTATTTTCAAAAAAATGCGGATGTAAGACCTTGCAACACGCATCGCCGGCAAGCAGGAAAAAATTGCAGGCAACGAAAAAGCAAATAGTGTGGGGAAAACGACGTATCCACGCACCCATACAAAAAAAGCCTGAGACAGAACCCAGGCTTTTTTATTATCCATAAAGTGAATATTCGTTTCTCAGATCACGCCTTCCAGCACGTCTTTCATTTCTACTCTTACACCATCTTTGTAGGGCACGATCCAGGCATCATTCACCCCCATTTCGCGGAGGTATTTTTTAAACGTGTCGGCTTCCCAATAATCCCTGAAAATACCAAGGGTAATTTTCTGGATACCGTCGTCTCCCATTTCACCACTGAAGTTTTCGTGGTTATCGAAATACTTGGAGAGGTCTTTATTGCGAAATGCGCCAATTTGCACCTTAAATACTACGCCGTCTTCCGACACACCTGGCCGTGTATTGGTAGAGGCTTTGGCGGCAGCTTCTTCCTGCGCCTGGGCTATGGCTCGCTGAGCATTGTTTACTTTGGCTTCTGCTTCGCGAAGCTGCTGAGTCATCTCAGCTATTTTGGCGTCTTTTTCGCTGGTTCTGGCTTGCACACTGGAAAGTTGCCCCTGCACGCTGCTGAGCTCGCTCTTCAGACTTGAGTTTTCGTCATACATTCTTTTGAGCTGCTCGGGTGTCATTTTTTTGAGTCTTTTTTTCCACTCTTTATTTTCCTCTTTTGACAATTGCGCGTTGGCAGATTCAACGCCGGCAACACACAAAAATAATATGAATACAACTGCTAACTTTTTCATTTTGAGTCGGTTTAGATTCTTTTGTGTTAAAAATTGCTTCCAATGTACAAAAATAAATTGATAAATGTCAAATAAATAATTGTACTATTTTAAGCTACCTGTCATGTCTTTCGGCACTACCCACCTGTCAAATTGTTCATTAGTAAGAAGCTGTAGTTCTACAGCCGCCTCGCGAAGGGTCTTGTTTTCCTTGTGAGCTGTCTTGGCTATCTTGGCAGCATTCTCATACCCGATGTGAGGATTCAGCGCCGTTACCAGCATTAGGGAATTCTCCAGGTGCCTGTGAATTTGGTCGTAGTTAGGTTCTATTCCTTCGGCACATTTTTCCGTAAAGCTAACGCAGGCATCGCCGAGCAGCCTGGCCGATTGCAGCACATTTGCCGCTATCAGGGGCTTAAACACGTTCAGCTCAAAATGGCCATTGGAGCCACCTATCGATACGGCCACATCGTTGCCCATCACCTGTGCGCACACCATAGTAAGGGCTTCTGGCTGGGTGGGGTTCACTTTTCCTGGCATGATAGAGGATCCCGGCTCATTGTCGGGGATAATGATCTCTCCTATTCCGCAGCGCGGCCCGGAGCTCAACATACGGATGTCGTTGGCTATCTTCATCAGCGCTACCGCCGACCGCTTCAGTGCGCCCGAAAGCTCAACCATAGCATCGTGGGCGGCCAGCGACTCAAATTTGTTGGGGGCCGTTACGAACGGATAGCCTGTAAACTCAGCAATTTTTTTCGCCACGAGCACATCATACCCCTTTGGTGTATTGAGGCCTGTGCCCACCGCGGTACCTCCCAGCGCCAGCTCCGCCACCACTTCCAGGGCATTCCGGAGGGCGCGCATGGAATTGTCTATCTGCTGCACATAGCCCGAAAACTCCTGGCCCAGCGTGAGCGGTGTAGCATCCATAAAGTGTGTGCGCCCGGTTTTTACGATATCGTGAAAATCCACCACTTTCTTTGCCAGCGTATCCCGCAACCTCTGCATTCCCGGCAGGGTAACTTCCATTACAATTTTATAAGCGGCTATGTGCATAGCGGTAGGGAAGGTGTCGTTTGATGACTGCGACTTGTTCACGTCGTCATTGGGGTGAAGCACCTTTTTTTCGTCCGCGAGGCTTCCACCGGAGAGCACATGCGCACGGTAGGCAACTACCTCGTTTACGTTCATGTTGGACTGGGTGCCTGAGCCCGTTTGCCATATCACCAGTGGGAATTCATTATCGAGCTGGCCTGTAAGTATCTCATCGCATACTTTGCCGATCAAATCGCGCTTTTCAGCAGGCAACACCCCAAGTTCTGTATTCGCATAAGCAGCGGCTTTTTTCAGGTAGGCAAAGGCATATATAATTTCCTTCGGCATGCTTGCCTCGGGGCCTATTTTGAAGTTGTTTCGCGATCGCTCCGTTTGAGCACCCCAATACTTGTCAGCAGGCACGTTCACCTCGCCCATCGTATCTTTCTCTATTCTGTATTCCATTTTCTAATAGTTATCTGTTCATTAATGGCTGCAAAGTTAGCCACTTTTGCTTTCTATACTACCTGACGAAAGTCAAACTCCCCGATAAATAGTTGGTCGCGGAATTAATTTTTTTCTTGCAAAAAATCGATCAGGCTCCTCATCACAGTTTTGCGTATCTCTTTCTCCACTTTCACATCATGCTTTTTGATCACATACTGAAAGTTGAAGTCTACCTGATCTTTCCTGACCGATACCGTGCGAAGAAAATACGATCCCGGCTTGATGAATCCGGCATAGTGTTTTACGCTGTTCTTCAGGAATTCTTCCAACTTGTCTACCTCCATCAAATGCTTAATATCCAGCTCAAAGTAAATACTCATTTTGTTGATGTCTCTTTTTGAAAAATTGACCACCTCATTGGCAAACACATAGCTGTTCGGGAAATATACAAGGTCGCCGCTTTCGTCCAGCACATGTACATTCACGAAGGTAATGTCCACCACGGTGCCGCGGTGGGCGCCTATTTTTACGAAGTCGCCCAGGGAAATCTGGTCGGTAAACATGATGATCATGCCATTGATCATGTTGCCGATGTAGTCTTTGGAGACGATGGCGATGGCCGCCGCTATAATGGAAAGGGAGGTAAATACTGACTTATAATCGATATCGAAAAACAAAAAAAGCGCCGCCACAAAAATGACGAAATTGATAATGGATGCGATGCGCGTGAGCCCAAACAGGAAATTGTCCTTGGCATAATCAAATTTGCGAATACGTATTACATAGAAATAGGAAAACACAAAACGGCTAAAGTTGACGATAAGATTACCCGAGAGGTAAAACAAAACCGCGTTGATATAATGCGGTGCGATGTTGAGCCGGGTAAACCACTCAAACTTAAAATAAAGCGCCGATACGATGAGGAGAAACAACGCCAGTTTTACGATGAATGACGTCCTGCCCTTCTGATATTTCCAGCCGATATAGTCGAGTATGTTCATTTGAGCCACCTGTAGAATATTTTTACAAATCAATAAAAATCCCGCGTCCGATATATGATTTATCCTTTATTTTTACCCGAAATTTTTTCAGAATGACAAAAAAAGAAAAGGCACTCGCCATTGCAGAAATATTGGAATCCCACTTTCCTGAAGTCCCCATACCCCTGCA
>CAYUJK010000277.1:0-1204 GCA_964444895.1 uncultured Roseivirgaceae bacterium | reverse complement strand
CTTCACCTGCAAATCATCTACTTCGGACGAAGATACTGCCCTGCCCGCGGCCACAACCCTGAGGCCTGCCCCGTGTGCAGCGTGTACGGCAAAAAAAGTTTGTTTAAGTAATGGTGTGTTTTTATTTTAAAGCCCTCAACCGCACTTTTATATGACCAATCAAACCATATACTTCCAGGCGCGGCCTGTTCTATTCAGCGTCTTATTTGCCCTAAACGGGCTCTTTCAATTCTGTATATCCGTATACCGATTCATCACCGATGGATACTCCCACCTGAACCTGGGTTTCGCCCTTGTGGGATTCGCACTCATGCTTTTCGGTCTTACCATGCACCCGAGGCTTCCATTTATCCCAAAAGTGGATGTGAACGACGATGAAATAAAGCTGAAACCAGGCTATTGGACCAACACGACCACGCTGGCCTGGTCGCGTATTAAAGAGATCATTTTTGATTCCTACCGCGTCGAATTCGTGATGAAAAACGGCACCGTGTACCCGCTGGACATCCCACAGGTAGACGGCATTTCGCTCGATGTCAAAAAAGCGCTGAGAGAAAAAAGCGAAGAAAAGCAAATCGAGATTACGAGTGCTTAAAAATTAGTCATTTTGCCCTACAACATTTTAAACATAAGTTTTTGACAGAAATCGGACAGAAATTATTGTCTCCTCTGGATAATTTTAGCTTTTGTAATGCATTATTGTTTAAAAACTAAGGAGCTGCAAAATGAAAAGATTAGTAACCGTCGCTATTGTAAGCGTTTTATTCCTCTCGTTCAACACCGCAGATAAAGTCCCGCCTTTAAACCAAAAAATCAAATCTTATCTGGGCACCGTGATTGGCAAGCAAGTAGACCGCGGCGAGTGCTGGGATTTAGCCGCTGCCGCGCTGGCCCATGCAGGAGCCTTCCTCGACAGGAGCAGCCAGAAAACAATCTACATATTTGGCGACAAGATAGACCCCAAAAAAGACCAGGTATTTCCCGGCGATATTATCCAGTTTGAAAATGTGGCGCTGGAGTACGAAAAAGAGGGCGCCATCTACAAGGAATCTATGGGGCACCACACCGCCATCATATACGAAGTGCTCGGCGAGGGCCACTACCAGCTTGCCCACCAGAACACCGCCTTTTCCGGCAAAAAAGTAGGCCTCAGCGAACTCAAGCTCGACGATGTCAAAAAAGGCAAGATGATCTTCTACCGGCC
>CAYUJK010000276.1:0-5564 GCA_964444895.1 uncultured Roseivirgaceae bacterium | reverse complement strand
ATGAACATTTGTATTTTATCGAATTGAAAGATCAAGCCAGAAATTGGGTTTCCGATGCCATCGGACAACTTGAGTCTACGATTCAGCTTTTTGTGGAAAATCATGAAATGACAAAGTACAAGCACAAAAAAGCGTTCGCCTGCAATAGAAAGTATAAGCGGTTTCAAGAGATAGACAATGAACGAAATCTGTCGTTCTTCAGAAAATACAAGGTGAGATTAGATGTACAGGCAGAAGTAATTATTGTATAGGGTAAAAATTGGATACTGCAAATCACATATCGCTAATTCAACGCATCCTTTGGATCGGTTTGGTTGCTTCTTTTTCGTTGTCTTCCTGCCAACTGGAACTCGACAAGTGCTTTGAAGGTGAGGCCAGAGTGGTGAAAAGGGAGATACCCCTCGACAGCACGGTTACTCGACTGTTTATCATGAAAGAGACGGATATTTATATGCGCTATGGCGGTGAGGAGCAGAAGATTGAGATCGAATACCCGGAAAACATGATCGAAGATGTGGAGTTCGATTTTGAAAAAGGGGCACTCACCATTGCAAACCGGGCTACCTGCAAATGGCGCCGGGAAAATTACGCACCAAAGCTGTACATCGATTTACCCCAGCTAAAGCGCATCGACGCTTACGACCTCACCACCATCCGGTGCCTGGACACCCTGCGGTACGAACAATTTACCTTTTACTCGTATAGCACCGGCGACATGCACCTCGTCACGGATATCAAAGACCTGCGCGTTCAGGGGGACTTTATAGCTGATATTTATGTGGAGGGAAAAGTGGAAAACCTGACGCTGTGGTACAAAAACCAGGGGCGTTTTTACGGGCAAAAGCTAATGGCACAAAACATCGTTGTGAACCACCACGGCGAAAACTACCTGCACATCAACCCCATAAAAAAACTGAAAGCCACCCTCCACTACATCGGCGATATTAAACTATACCGCCAGCCGGAGGAACTGGAACTCTTAGAGCTTTCTTCAGGCAGGCTTGTTCCGGTGGAATAAACTCTATTTTATATACCCTTTGCGCTTCAGCACCGATTCCAGAAACTTCCGCTCGTTGTCGTTGTTGAACATCTTAAACGGCCAGTAGAAAAACTGCACCTTTGACATATAGAGCACAAAATAATCTTTGCCAATAGCGGCTCTTTTTATTTGGTTCCACTTGATGGGCATGCCCTGTTTGCTGTTGAGTTTTACCATGATCTGCTGGCTGGTAATCTCGTAGCTGAGTTTTTCAAATAAAAATTTGCCTTGTTCCATTTGCGTTACACCGGCAAACTGTATCAACCAAAAAAGTAGGTAAAGAACGTAGGCGATCAGTGCCCCGGTAATCCACCAGTGACTGGGAATCACAAACGTCATACTCATAATGGCGATCACAATCAGGATAACCCACCACTGCTGCCGCACCACACTTTTCATTCCCAGCCTAATGTAGGGTCCTGTACTGAGTTTGTATTTCTTTGTTTTTACTACCATATCCGTTATCGTTGAAAAATTTCACAAAAATA
The DNA here is from genome assembly GCA_964444895.1 of uncultured Roseivirgaceae bacterium. GTDB lineage: Bacteria > Bacteroidota > Bacteroidia > Cytophagales > Cyclobacteriaceae > CAJXNP01. Next base: position 4,037 of record CAYUJK010000276.1, on the reverse strand, counting down.
CTGCTTTCAAACTTATATCGAGGCTTTTAATGGAATGTGTAAGCGCTCCTATTGAAATAAAATCCACACCCGTTTCGGCATATCCGCGCAGGGTATCTTCGGTGATGCCCCCGGAAGCTTCCGTGGGCACTTTGCCACCCACCAGCTTCACTGCTTCTTTCATATTTTCGGGCGTCATATTGTCGAACATGATAATATCTGCACCCACGTCCAGCGCTTCCCTCACCTCGTCCAGATTTCGGGTTTCTACCTCTATTTTCAAATCCCTATTTGTCGATTTCAGGTAGCTTCGGGCGCTTTGAACGGCAGGCGCTATTCCACCGGCGTAGTCGATATGGTTGTCCTTGAGCATGATCATATCAAACAACCCGAAACGATGATTAACGCCACCTCCCATTTTTACAGCCCACTTTTCCAGCGGCCTCCATCCGGGTGTGGTTTTGCGCGTATCCAGAATTTTGGCTCCCGTGCCTTCTACCATCTCCACCAGTCTGCGGGTATAGGTGGCAACTCCACTGAGTCGCTGCAGGCAGTTGAGCACAATGCGCTCGGTAGATAAAATCGATCTCACCTTTCCCCTGACTACAAACCCGATATCTCCCTTTTTGACGTGCTGTCCGTCAGCGACCTGAACATCCAGCTCAAGGGAGGGGTCGAAGCGGCGGTAGATTTCCTTGGCCAGGGCAATTCCCACCACCACGCCTTCCTCTTTGAAGATAAGACGTGCTGCACCCTCCTGCACTTCGCCTATAGTAGCGAGGGTAGAGTGATCTCCGTCACCTAAATCTTCACCCAGCGCCTGCAGGATGAAAAGGTCGAGGTATTCTTTGGTAATGTATTCGCCAATCACGGCGCAAAAATAGAAAAAGGGGGGATATGTAAGGCAGGATTAGGACTGAATTTGCCAAAGCCATCAAAAAGTTCCTGTCGAAACGGTATTTTTAATAAAAAAACAATATTCAAAATACTGATAATTGCCTGCTAATATTTGGTTATAATATCTGCATGTATCATATTTATTTTTTCAACTGAATATTTTTTAAAGAAACATTTTTTACCAAACGCACAAAACCCATTAAAAACCATGAGCTTATTTCTTGCGTTCCGCCCTTTTCATGTGACGGTAGTGGTAGCATTGTTGGTTGCCAATGCTCGCTATAGTGTAGTTGCAAATGAATATTTGTACGAACTAAATCATTTATCTGACAATTTATTTGAACAAAAGTCATTGTCGTTTCAACCATCCACAGACCATACCCCGATTGTAAAATGGGATTTTGACGATGGCGACACCGACCCCTCAACAGGCATATCTGAAATCAACCTGACCGAAGGCCTGGCTACCCTGACAGCCAATACAGGCACAGAGCCCGTGTTTCTGGATGTGACTGGCTATGGCAAATCACTGTACTACACCAGTTGGAACCAAACCGGCGTTTTCTACGAAATCCGGTTCAACGCCCTGGGCTATCAAAACCTGCTCCTAAACTTTGAACACCGAAGTACTGACAGTGGCCCCCCGGCGTTCCAAATTGAGTACAGCGTGGATGGAGGTGAAAGTTTTGATGTATTGGAAGACTCAGAAACACCGCTTTCCAATGACTATACACCTGCCACGTTTGATTTCAGCGCACTGACTGCATTAAATGGCCTCGTCGATGTGCGCATCAGGATCACACCGCTTGAGCCCGCCTCTTCAGGACAAGGACGATTTTACCTGGACAATGTAGTGATAGAAGCGCACCCAATTCAGGCCGAAAAATTGGAAATTGTAGAGATTAATAATGCTCAACACCCCGTTAACAGTCAGCCTTTTGACATAGTGGTGCAGGCGCAAACCCTTGAAGGCATTCCGGCCAGGGTATTGAATGCTACCAATATTTCATTAATCAAACAAGCCGGAAGTGGCAACATCACAGCCGGAGGCAGCGCCACTATGCCGGCAAATGCACTCTCGCACACCATTCCGGTAACTTATGCACCGGCTGAAACGGATGTCGTGTTCCAGGTGTCGGCGGTGGGCGAAGACCTCGCCTCTTCCCTCAGCGAGCCATTCTCTGTCATCGAACCCGAACCCACCGGTGCAGCCCTTTCCCTCACGGCTACCGTGCAAAGCGAAAGCACTATTGAGGTGAGTTGGACCAGGGATATCTCATCGTCCGACGGCGTTTTGATCATCGCACGCGAGAGTGAACCAGTAGTGTATTCTCCCGTGGATGGAACCCACTATTCAGCCGGGTTGACTTTTGGTGGCGGCACCGACCTGGGGCAAGGTCATTATGTGGTGTATGCCGGCGAGGGCAGCAGCGCGACGATTAGCGGATTGGATGCAAATGTAGCGTACCATTTTGCTGCTTTTACCTACAATGGCAACAACGGTACGCAAAACTACCACCCCGAAAGTATGCCCGCTTCTGAATTTACCTGCGTGAAGCCCGAGGTGCTTAGTGGCAACATCGATTTCAACAGTGTAACGACCAACAGCCTGCAACTCACCTGGCAAAACGGCTCCGGAGAATGGCGCTATGTGGTGATGAATTCCTCGGATCTATTTGAAACCCCCATTGACGGGGTAGAGCCCGGAACGACCAACCCCCAATGGGCCAACTCCGGTGAGCAAATAGTATATTTTGGGCCGGAAAGCGAAGTCAGCATTACGGGAGTTAGTCCGACCTCCACCTACTACTTCCGCATCTACGAAACCAACTGCACCGGCGAACAACTCAAATATTCTTCTTCCTTTACAGCCTTTTCTTATACCACCGCGCAGTTTTTTGAAGGCTTTGACAATTGCGCTCTGCCCGGCTGGAAAAACATTCTCATAAGCGGAAATAGCTGGGATTGTAGTGATGGGGTCATGAAAGCCTCAGGGAATGACGCCGAAGCCTGGCTCATTTCTCCGGCTATCAACTTTTCGACAATCGACCACGAAATGCTTTCTTTTTACAGCCGCACCACGGGGACGGACAACGGCGAAGCCTATCCCCAACTCAAGGTATTGTACAGTGAGCTGTATCCAGGCAATGGAAACCCCAGTTTGGAAGCATACAATTGGGAGGAGTTGCCATTCAATCCCTCTCCCGCGAATTCCGGCGCCTGGGCGTTCTCGGGCTATGTCGATCTGTCTGAAAAGACAGCTACCAGCGGATACATCGCCTTCCGCTACCGGTCAACCGGTGATGAACCCGCAGAAGCTACCGAATGGCAGATTGACGATGTACTGATCGAAAATCGCCCCTGCGAAGCGCCTACCCTTCAGGCATCGGACATGGTAGTTTCCGGTCTCACTACCACTTCCGCCAATCTCTCCTGGACCAATGGCAGCGGCTTTGCCAGAATCGTGAGCATGGTAAATGCGGACGAAATCACCCAGGCGCCAACCAACGGTCAGAACTACCAGGGAAACCCCGTATTCGGCTCAGGGGCTTCACCGGGAAGCGGGCATTTTATCGTGTATCATGGCACGGGAAATTCCGTCCACGTTACGGGGCTTGAGGAGGGGGAAAACTACACGATCAAGGTATATGAATACAACCGCTGCGCTGCCCAGGGCTTTGAGTATTACTATTCCAATGCCGATTCCGAGGGAAATCCTCTAACGTTTACTACCCATGATCCTGCACTTTCGGAAGTATTGATCAAAGACGATTTCAGCTACCCCTCCGATATCCCCTACAACATCTACCAGGGCAGCTCCCTCACCACCGGCAACTCGGTAGAAGCCGGACAATTTGTGCTAAAAGACAAGGGGGGCGACGACAGGCCTACGCAACTCACACAGATCCGGTTTGCGGTGAGCAATCCCCAGGTGTTGAGAAAAATAGCATTGTTTGATGGCAACTCATTGATACAGGAGATGGCTGCCTCGGCTTCCGTCAATTTCACTGGATTAGATATCCAGGCGCCGGATGACGGTGAGAAAGTATTCAGCCTAAGGACAAGCTTTGCTGCATCAGTAGCTGATAAAACCCAGGTTCAATTCACCACCACGGCCTACATGGGAGGCAGCGATGTGGAATATTCTCCCCTGAACCCCA
>CAYUJK010000275.1:0-5565 GCA_964444895.1 uncultured Roseivirgaceae bacterium | reverse complement strand
GTAGGCGAGATGTTCAAAGATACGGGTGTCAAATTTGGCTATCACAATCACGCATTCGAATTTGAAAAGCAGGGTGAAGACGTCCCTCTTGAGATTCTGCTGGAGGAAACCAATCCTGAACATGTAACCTTTCAACTCGACCTTTATTGGGTAGTGAAGGGAGGCTTCGATCCTATGGACCTCATCAACCGGTATCCGGGACGGTTTACTTCCTTTCATGTGAAAGACGCAGCAGAGGATCTTGAGCAAACGACGCTTGGCGCGGGCACTATTGATTTTACGGCTCTGCTGAATGCCCGGGAAACAGCCGGCCTGGAATACTATTTTATCGAAGATGAGCGCACCGATGATCCCATTGGTAACCTTAAGGCTGACATTGAGCACATCAGGACGCTGGATTTTTAGCAACGATATCGATATCGATACTGTAAAGGAGGGTTTTCTGCAGCGTTTGCAGGGAACCCTCTTTTTTTAAAAAGGGACTCACCAATGTACATTGTTCACTAACCCGCTGGGGTCGGACGAGCAGGTACATGAGCTTCCAATTCTTGAATGATCCGGGAAATTTTTTAGAAAAAATATTGCTTTTTTAATAACGCTAAAATATTATTGGGCTCACCATTTTTATCAACCCGTGACAACCAACCATTTTTTTATCCTGTTGGTGGGCTTTTTTTTAATCTATCTGCCCTCAGGTGCGCAATCACACTATGTGCGAGGTGGCGCGAAAGCAAACGGCGTAGCTAATTCCGCGGTTACTTTTTCCGATGCATTTTCCTCTTTCAATAATATTGCCGGAATATCGTCCATAAAACGAACTACGGTAGCAGCTCATGCTTCACAATATTATTTTCCGGAAGGTATTGGGCAGGCAGGCATATCGGCGGTACACCCTTTGAACGATGTCTGTGTTTCGGCTACTTTTTCCAAACAAGGAGATGCCTTTCTCAATTTTCAGCGGGTGGGGATCGGCGTAGGTCATAAAGTAGGGTTCATGCAGGTGGGCTTTCAGGCAAACTACATTCAGTATTCCGCCGAAGAGTTCGGAACCAGGGGCGCCATGGTTCTGGATTTGGGAGGAATAGCCGAGCTTGGAGAAAAGGTGAAGTTTGGCGTTCATGTTTTCAATTTTACGCAGTCTTCCATAAAAAGCCGGCCCGAAGAGTCGCTACCTGTCATCATGAAGGCAGGACTCAGCTACATGCCTGCGGCGGAGTTGACTCTGCTTGTAGAAATAGAAAAGGAAATAGGGTATTCCACACTGAAAAAAGTTGGCATCGAATACGAAATTGTCCGTTTTTTTTATGCAAGAACAGGCGTGACGCTTGAACCAGTAAAAAATTTTTTCGGACTGGGCTACGACAACCGCAAGCGACTGGCCTTCGACTACGCCTTTCAGACCCACTGGCGCCTGGGAATGAGCCACCACCTTTCTATCTCCTACAGACTGGGCACTGCCGATGAATAGTGCATCAGTATATATCGTTTTGCTCGTCTCGCTTTTTTTATTGACGGCGCCGGGGGCTTTAGGCCAGGCGTACGAAGCAGAGGACATCGACTATCAGAAGCTGCTTGACGCTTATTTTGCAGAGGAGCTGCAGGAAAACCCCGATGTGCTTGAAACGCTATTGGCCAATTTGCAGTCGCACTATGATCTCAACCACATTACACGCGACGAACTGACCTCAATCATGGTGCTTTCGGAGCTCCAGGTGAATAACTTTATACAGTACCGGCAGCGTTTCGGACCTTTTCTTACGGTGTACGAACTGCTGGCCATCCCCGGATTTGATGCCGACGATGCGCGAAGATTATTGCTGTTTTGCAGCGTGGGCCGAACGGTTTTTCGAGCAAGGGCCCGGCATCAGCTGACGTTGCGAACAACGCGCATGATGCAGGAAAAGGAAGGCTTTAGAAAAAGCGATACCCTGGACTCAAAATTTTTGGGTGGAAGAAACGGTTATTTTATCCGCTATGGCTACCGGAAAGGGGAGAAGTTGGAGGCGGGATTCACCGCTGATCACGACGCCGGCGAGGTGTTTGCCCTTACCCCGCGCAAGGGGCAATACTACTTTGACTTTACATCCTTTTTCCTGCAGTGGAAGGGGAGCGGCATTTTGAAAAAGGTGATCCTGGGCGATTTTCGTTTTCAGAATGGCCGTGGACTTGTCTATGGACCGGCTTTTTCTCCGGGCATAGGGTCGGAGGTGCGGTTTGGGAATGCGGGTTCCTCGGCGCTGCTACCCAGCAGGTCAGCCTATGAGGCAAAGGAATTCAGTGGAATAGGGGTAACACTGGGTCAAAATCAGTTTTCTGCAAACGTTTTGTGTAGCAAAACAGCTCTGGGTGCTACACTACATAACGGTGAGGAAGATGACAACGTCTATTTTAAGGCATTCAGAACCACGGGATTGCACCGAAGCCGAAATGAGCAAGCCACAAGGAGAACCGTTTCTGAGTTCCACGTGGGTGTTAATCCTGAGTATTCGTCAAGAAATGGAAAGCTAAATGTAGGCTTAAATGCGGCCTACACGAAGTTTTCGCATCCCATGATAGCCGATGATGTGGCGAGAAACGCTCATTTTTCGGGTGGAGATGAAAACGAAATATCAGGCGGGTATGTCAATGTTTTCTTGAAGAATACGCACGTATTTTCAGAATTTGCGTTGTCGCGAGGAGGGCATCATGCCGCAGTAGCGGGCATCACATACCAAATACATTCGGATGTAGCGGTGTCGGCCATCTGGAGAGATTTTTCACCAGGTTTTCAGTCTTTTAAGGGTAATGTGCTATCTCAGCGAAGTACCATCCGGAATGAGCGGGGAATTTACCTCGGCTTAAAGGCCCGGCTGCTGAAAGACCTCGTGTTTCAGGGGTACCTGGATAGTCACTATTTTCCGTGGATAGGCTACCGGCACGACCGGCCTTCGCAGGGAAATGAAGCGTTGTTTAGCCTGAATTATTCAAAATATAGATATTTTCAGCTTTCTCTTGTCCACCGGAGAGCGACTGCCGAGCAGAATGCCCGGAATTCTGAAGAAGCCTTTACTCCGGCAACAAAATTCCGGCAGCAAAGAACGTTGATTTCCTCGCATTTTTTTATTAGTGATAAAATTACCTGGAAATGCCGGCTCCAATGGAGTCAGACAGTGCGGGAAAACGAAAGAGACCAGGGATTTCTACTTTCCTCCGGCGTGTCCTATCGTCGGGGTGGGATTAAATTGAGCGGGTTTTTTACTGTTTTTGATACAGACGATTTTGAAAATCGCCAATATATCTATTTAAATTCCGTTCCGTATATGTATAGAATTTCGGCCTTACAAGGGGCTGGGTCAAATCTCAATTTTTTATTGAATTGGCAGGTGAAAGCAAAGATAAATTTGAGTTATTGTTATACACAAAACCTCTATGATAGCGTATATGAAACCGGTAGCGGACTGGAAAAAATAACCGGCAACAAACGATCAGATATGGCGCTTCAACTGACGCTTTCCTTTTAGAAAGACGTATTTATATGAAAGTTTATGATGATAGTATAGCCTAACTAACGTGTGACTTATACATATAAATCTAAAAGAAAGAGGGGTTAAAATCTAAAGGAAAGACAGTCTGAATCGGCGGGATGTTAAAATATATTATAGAATTTTTCCGAAAAAACTTTCTGTTTCCTAAATTAGCCGCGGGTTTTCCTTTAAGAGGTTCAACCTCAATTAATCAATCCAACTGACCAGAAAGAGCGAGTTTGATTTTTATGGCCAAACATAAAGTCAAACTATTGATTTTTTACAAACACTGTTGTTGTTATCGATGACTTAAAGAATTAATTAATCAGAGAATTATGAAAGATTTACAGAGATTGGTGAGGGTTATTACTGAGTTGAAACAAAGGCAATACCCGTTGCTGGAGTTGAAGGGAGTGAACGAAAACGCCAGTAAGGAAAATGTATTTTTTCGTTATGTAAAGAAAGGCATTGTGAACTCGGACGACGAAGCCTCGATGTTGCTGTATAACACCAAAAGCGACGACGATAGGTATCGAATGTTAAAGTCGAGGCTCAAGCAGAAAATGCTGAATCACCTCTATTTTTTGGAGTTCACTGGCAAGGGTTTTCCGGGCTATGCTACCGCAAAGCAAGAGTGCCTGCAGTTGCTGCATCACGGCAATATTGCCCGAATCACCGGAGAGCGAAAAATAGGTAAAAACCTGTTTCACAAGGCGCATACGCTCTCCGACAGGTACGAATTTACCCGGGAAAAAATTCATGCACTGGAAGAGCTGCTGGTGATTTATAGTCTGAACTGCCAGCCGCACGTTTTCGAACAGACTTCCGATGAACTGCGGCAGACACGTGAACTATACATCAAGGAAGAGGAAGCAAAAGAGCTCTTTTACAAATACAGGATGTTCCTGATCAAGTCGGTGAATTCCAGGAAAAAGACTATTGACGATGTAACAGACGTGATCAAGAAGCTGGAGAAGTCATGGAAAGACACTAAGTCGATCAATGTGTTCAACTATTTCTATTCCATGAAGCTGTTTTTCCTGGAAATGACGGGCAATTTTGACGAGGCCATTCCGCTGATACAGGAAATATTGGGAGGCAAGTACCAGGGAGTGAAGCTGAATACAAGGCGAATTGACTCTACGCGACTTATTTACTCGCTGCAATATGCATACCTGATGACCAAGCAGTTCGACAAGGGCTTTAGCCTGATAGAAGAACATAAGAACATCGTAGAACCGGGAGACAACCACTGGTTTTCGTTCAAATCCATTCATTTCCTGATGGCCATTCACAGCCGCAACTACAAGCTTGCCTTTGATATCATCAGCGAGGTGTTTGAAAACAAGCGATTTGTGATGCTTGGAAAAACACAGGAAGAAACCTGGAAATTGTACAATGCCTACCTGCACTTTGCATACGCGGGCAACTTCTTCATGCGCAGCTTCAACTTCGCCAAGTTTGTAGAAGAAATACCCGCATACAACAAAGACAAGGAAGGCTTCAACATGGCCATACTTATTCTTCAGTTCCTATTCTACCTGGAAAGAGGTGAAAAGGAGTTGCTGGTGCTGCGAAGAGACGCCATGAAAAAATACATGGACAACCACTTCAAAGAGAATTTCAGCTATCGCACGCGTACTTTCTATAAGCTGCTGAACATAGTGGTAGAAAATAAGCTGGACCTCAAGAAAATTCAGCAAAAGAGCAAGTACCTGCTCAACAAACTCAAGGAACACCAGATAGTGGGAAGCTCTTACCAGGAAATTGAGGTGATTCCGTACGAGCATTTGTGGGAGCTGCTTACCAACATGCTGCGATTCGAAAAAGTGAGCTTTTATTGAGAGTGATAATAAAATAAATTTGGTTTCAGGGCAGGTGTTTTCGCATCTGCCCTTTTTATTTGTTGTATGAATAAGACAAAACTAAAAGCCATTATTTTCGATGCGGATGGCGTCATTTTCGATTCGGAGAAACTGTGGGATATTGGCGATGGGGAATTTTTGGCGCGCCGCGGTGTGTCCGGGTTTCCCGGCGACCTGAAGTCCCGGTTAGCGGGCAC
>CAYUJK010000274.1:0-5600 GCA_964444895.1 uncultured Roseivirgaceae bacterium | reverse complement strand
ACAAACAAAACGATTAATCAAAAGGTATTTGCTCAATATAAATCGATCTTAGAACATGGAACTTAAATATCCCTGGAAACCGCTCAAAGAATACAAAGAAATCCTTTTTCACGAATACAAGGGCATTGCCCGCATCAGCATCAACCGGCCCCAGGTGCACAACGCCTTTACGCCGCTTACGGTGAACGAGATGATTGATGCCATGCATATTTGTCGCGAAAACCCGGACATTAAATCGGTGGTACTCACCGGCGAGGGTGGCAAGGCTTTCTGTAGCGGCGGCGACCAAAGCGTACGCGGTCATGGAGGCTACGTAGGCGACGATACCGTGCCACGGCTGAATGTCCTTGACCTTCAAAAAATGATACGCTCCATTCCCAAGGCAGTGATAGCTGCGGTGGCCGGCTGGGCTATTGGAGGGGGGCACGTGCTTCATGTGATCTGTGATCTTACCATAGCGGCAGAAAATGCCCGATTTGGTCAAACCGGTCCGAAAGTAGGTAGCTTTGACGGTGGCTTCGGCGCCTCGTACCTGGCGCGGATTGTGGGGCAGAAGAAAGCGCGCGAAATATGGTTTCTCTGTGACCAGTACAACGCGCAGGATGCCAGGGAAATGGGATTGGTGAATAAAGTAGTGCCCCTGGAAAAATTGGAAGAAACGTACGTGGAGTGGGCAGAAAAAATTATGGAGAAAAGTCCCCTGGCCATACGAATGCTGAAAAGCGCCTTCAATGCCGAGCTGGACGGCCAGGCGGGCATACAAGAACTCGCCGGCAATGCCACTCTGCTGTACTATCTCTCTGACGAGGCCAAAGAAGGTAAAAATGCTTTTATCGAAAAGCGAAGGCCTGACTTTGATAAGTTTCCGAAGTTTCCTTAAACCTGGATGGCTATGCCCGATGGCATTCTCCTCAACGGCCGGTTCTTGCCTTTTTCGCAGCTACCGGATGCAGACGTCTCAAGCGGGTTTTCAGATTTTGAGCGGGATGTGATCTCCTTCTGCCGGGAGTGGCTTTCGGGCGCCAACACTTTTCAGGTTCAATCATCCGGAAGTACAGGAAAGCCCAAAAAGCTTACGTTTTCACGGAATAGTCTGCTGATTTCGGCAAGTCAAACACAGAAACACTTCGATCTTCGGCCGGGCCATTCAGCGCTGCTGTGCCTTAGTCCAGGTTTTATTGCCGGAAAAATGATGATCGTGAGAGCGCTCGCCCTCGACCTGAACCTCGTGGCGCTTGAGCCATCGGAAAATCCACTTCTTGATACAGAAGCTGCCATTCAATTTGCCGCCTTCACGCCGCAGCAGCTTGTAGCCATACTGAATAACGAGACTTCCCGGAGCAGGATGAAAGAAATCAGCACGGTAATCGTTGGGGGAGGAGGTATCAACCCGAAAACGGAGGAAGAGTTGCGGTTGTTCAACAATAAAATATACCATACGTATGGCATGACAGAAACGCTGACACACGTGGCGACGCGAAAGCTAAGTGGCCTGGATAGTGAGCAGTATTATTCTTGCCTGGAAGGGGTGAATGTGAAGCTCGATCACCGGGGCTGCCTGTTGGTTCAGTCGCCTGTTAGCCCGGGTTGGATCGCTACCAACGATGTGGCTGAGCTGATGGACGACAGGCGCTTTACCTGGCTGGGCCGGTATGACAACGTAGTAAACAGCGGGGGAATCAAAATATTTCCAGAGGAAATCGAAGAAAAAATCGGGTTGTTCCTCGCACAAAGAGGCATAAATAACCGGTTTTTTACAGCGGGAATTCCCGACAGAAAGCTGGGGCAAAAACTCGTATTGGTGATAGAAGGGACCATTAACCTGGACAATGAAGAACTGCTGGAAAATTTGAAACGCGTTCTGCCCCGTTATAAATCACCAAAAGATGTATTTTTGTGTGCTCGTTTTGTGTGCACACCTTCCGGAAAGGTGAAAAGGAAAGAAACGATGAACCTAATCTTACAACATGATTAACCGAATAGTGATGTTACTCTGCTGTGCTACGCTTGGTTTTGCAGCCATGGCGCAGCAACAGGCAAAAAAAGGCAAACTCAAAATTGTAATCACCAATCCCAGAAGCCACGATGGCAGATTGCTGCTGTCCATGCACAACAAAAAGGAAGGCTTCCCTGGCGACACAGCACACAGTATACTCACACGGGCGCTGAAGATCACGGGCGATACCCTGGAATTTGAGTTTATAAAGCTCCCCTATGGCGAATATGCCGTGGCTGTTTTTCACGACGAAAACGGCAATTTAAAAATGGATACCAATATGTTTGGCATTCCCAAAGAGGGCATTGGCATTTCCAACAACGCTTACAGGATGATGGGCCCTCCCTATTACGACGAGGCCAGGTTCGAGCTGAACACACCAGAAAAGGTAATCTATATTAAAATGCACTATTACTAAGCGGACGAACCAAAGTCAATACAATGTTTGAAAAAATCACCCTTACCAACGACCTGGACCACATGCCGGCGCCGTACTGTTACCGGTTTACACTGGAAATAGAGCCAGGAGAAGAAACAACCGTTTTTTTTTCGGTGCAATACTATGGGCGCGAAGACCTTGATCTGGAGGAGATCATTGCTGAGGGATTTTCTGAAAATGACGATTTTGAATGGCGTGGTGTGGTTCCCTCGCACTGGAAAGAAGAAATAATGCGACAGCTGAGTGCTACTACAGAGGGCAAAAATAGCAGGGGAGTGCAAATAGAGGCCACATTTAACGATAAGCAGCAATTCAGGAAACCAAAATCGGTGGATGAGTTTGAGTTTTTCGTGCAGGAGCTTATCCAGGCTATTTATGAAGTAAGCGGAAAGCAACCCAGCCTCGTGCTAAGAATTCTTCAAAATGCAGCAGACGGAAAGAAGACGGAATACAACTTGTCCATTAGTTTTTTCGAGAGAAAGGCTTTGCTTTCCGGTGGCAATAGGGTAGGGCAGGAGGTAGGCTGGCGGAAGGCACAAAAAGCACTGGAAAGCGTATTTCGATTCGACCTTTCGCCGGTATCGGATAAATCTCCCAAAAAGGAAGGAGTTTTTATTGACCCGGGAGAAGGATTCTGGTATCGCGTAGTAGAAAAAAAGGGCGCTCGTGGAGGAGATGGGCCCGGTGGAAAAGTAATGGCGCTGATCAGCGGCTTGGAAATGTAACCGTATTTACGCCCCGGGGTATTTTAAAAAAGACTTTAAATGTGGTGCCCTTGTTCACTTCGCTTTCCACTTCAATTTTACCACCAAGGGCATTTACCTGGTTTTTGGTAATAAAAAGCCCTACCCCGCGTGCATCTTTATTGCCGTGGAAGGTCTTGTATATCCCGAAAATATCGCTGCCGTGTTTTTCAAGGTCTATGCCAAGGCCGGTGTCTTTTATGAGCAGAATAACATGCTCGGTGTGCTCCACGGCCGATAAGCGAATGAAACATCGTCTCTCCGGTGAGCGGTATTTAATGGCGTTGGTGATGAAATTGAGTATTATACTGTCCAGGTAGGCGGGCAAAGCCATCACTTTCAAAGAAGACGGAACCTCTACTACGATTTTTGTGCCAGTATTTTTTGCCTGGGTGGTGACATTGTTGATCGCCGCATTGATGGAGTTAACCAGGGAAACAGGTGTTAGGTTTTCACCAGTAGAGGTGTCAAGGTTTACTACTTCCTGAAGGTTATCTATTGTGTCTTTGAGGTTGGTAGAGGCGTAGCGTAGATGTTGCGCAACCTCTTTTTTGATTTTCTCGGTGTTTTCGGCATCAAACATATCGAGTAGTGTATTCAGGTTGCCGGAATGCGACCTTAGGTTGTGTCCTACGATGTGGGCGAAATTCTTCAACCGCTCATTTTGATCCTTTGTGATGGCAAGAACGGATTTCGTCTCGTTTTCCGCTTTTTTAATGTTGCTTATGTCCACCGCTACTCCCAGGTAGCCTGTTACGTTGTCGTTTTCTTTGATAGCGGTGATGGTAAGCAACACCGGGCAGTGCGTGCCGTCTTTTCTTACATAGGTCCATTCCCGGGCCTCATGTTTTCCGCTTTTTACGATTTCAAGAAATACTTCCGGGCCCTCCACTTTTTTATTGAGCAATCGTCCCAGTTCTTCCGCTTTCTCACTGATTTCTTTTTCAATGTGCAGAACCATGGGCGTCTGCAGGCCAATCATTTCTTCCCGCCTGTACCCCAGCATGTTTTCTGCTCCACTATTGAAAGTGGTGATCAGCCCATTCATATCAGTACATATAATGCTTACCTGGGTGCTGGCTTCCATGATGCCGTTGAGTTTGGAAAGCGTTTCTTTGAGCTTATCTTCCGTTTTTTTTCGCTCTGTAATGTCTCTTGCAGCGCCATACATCACATTATTTACGTAGATAGACTGCCACTCCAGGTGCCTGTAGTCGCCATATTTCGTCCTGTATCGGTTAACGAACCCGAAAACCTTGCCCCCGGAGCGCTGGTGTTCTACCGCGGCAATAGTTTGCTTCGTATCGTTGGGGTGAATAAAACTGAGGTAGGGATGCCCTTCTATTTCCTTCGTTTTGTATCCGAGTACTCGCTCCCAGGCTTTGTTCACTTTAAGGAAATAACCATCAGGACTGGCGATGCAGAACAAATCTAATGAGATATCAAAAAATTTGTTCCATCTTTCTTTTTCTCGCTTCAATACCGCTTTTTCCTTGAGGAGCTTAGCTTTTTCCTTCCTCAGCAGTAGGGTGTGCACGGCTTCTTCGGCAAGGTCTCTTAAGGCAGATGCTTCGTTAGCAGCCAGTTTACGCGGTGAATAGTCCATCACACACAGTGTGCCCAGTGCATGACCCTTTGGATCAATGAGCGGTTGCCCGGCGTAAAAGCGGACACCGGGAGTCGCCCTGACAAGTGGGTAGTTGACGAAACGTTTGTCACGGGTGGCATCTTCTACCACGAACGTGTCTGTACCCATAATGGTATATTGGCAGAATGAGCTTTTGCGCTCAATGGATGAGGCGTCCATGCCAAACTTTCCGGTTATAAGCAGCTTGGCGCCCTCGATCAGGTTTACTGAGGCCATAGGCGATTCGCAGGTGCGGGCTGCAATGCGCACAAGCCGGTTAAGCCGCTCTTTGGGAATCATAGCGGCGGTTTTATAGTCTTTAAGTGCTGCAAGCCTTTCTTGTTCGTTCGGTGGTATGGGGAGATCATAGTCCATGACAAAAAATATCTGCTAAAAAATGCCCTTTATCCCTCTAAATTATAGAAAAACTCCGTAAAAACCATTGTTGACAAAGAATAATGTTTTGATTTTTAAGTGTTTATGAAAAGGCCGGAACGGTAACATTCCGATCCGGCCCTTTGGTCACGCTGTTTTTACTTGATCTATGGTTCACTCATTTTTGTCTTTACTTTTCTCAAGCCTGGCAGCATCGAGCAGGATAAAATGAGCCGGATTCGAGAAATGGGCGCCCGCTCGGTGTCTTTTGCCGTGGTGGCGCCAGGCTCTGCCGTCGTCTTTTCCATCACCTCGTCTGTTGCCAAACTTCCTCCCGGGTTGTTTCGTCTTCTCTTCGCCTGCCCGGCTTTGGCGCAGCTCTTTGGCTTTTGCCCGTATTTCAGAGGTGTATTCCATCAC
>CAYUJK010000273.1:0-5600 GCA_964444895.1 uncultured Roseivirgaceae bacterium | reverse complement strand
ATACAGGTAGAGAATGTGGTCGCCTATTTCCATTACAGAGTTCATGTCGTGCGTGACCACAATGGTTGTAATCTCAAATTCGTAGGTAATTTCGCGTATCAGGTGGTCGATCAGGATGGCCGTTTGCGGATCCAGGCCCGAGTTGGGTTCATCGCAATACAGGTATTTGGAATTGTTGACAATGGCCCGCGCTATTCCCACCCGCTTCTTCATTCCTCCGCTTATTTCGCTGGGCATTTTTTTATTCACATTTTCCAGGCCCACTTTGCTCAGCACAAAATTCACTCTTTCGAGTTTTTCTTCTTTGGTCATATCGGTCAGCATGTCAAGCGGAAACATCACGTTTTCCTCGACATTTTTAGAATCGAAGAGCGCAGCCCCCTGAAACAGCATCCCGATTTCTCTTCTTATCTCCCGCTGCACATTTCTATCGGCCTTTATGAAATCCCGTCCGTCGTACAACACTTCCCCTTCGTCCGGCACTATAAGCCCTACCATGCATTTCAGCAGCACACTCTTTCCGGTACCGCTGGTGCCAATGATAAGGTTGGTTTGGCCAGGCTTAAATTCACCGTCGATACCATGCAATACCGTTTTATCTTCAAAGGTTTTTCGGATATTTGAAATCTTGATCATATCTACAAAAGCAATTGGGCTAATAGGTAATCGGCCGCCAGCAGCGCTATACAGCTGTTAGTAACGGCGCTTGTGCTCGCTTTCCCCACTTCCAGGGCACCTCCCACCGTGTAATATCCCTTGTAACTTGAGATGGAAGCAATCAGAAAAGCAAACACGACTGATTTGATGAGTGCGAAAGTAACGTTGTATTCCAGGAAATCGGCGCGGATGCCGTATATGTAGTCTTCAGGCGTAATCACTCCCGTAAAAGTGCCCGCAATATAGCCACCGAGTATTGAAAGGAAGCCCGCCAATATCACCAACATAGGGTAGGTGATCAGGCTACCAATGATCTTGGGCAGCGCCAGGAACGACGCCGAGTTGATGCCCATTACCTCCAAGGCGTCTACTTGCTCGGTAATCCGCATGGTACCAAGCTCGCCGGCGATGTTAGAGCCCACTTTTCCGGCAAACACGAGTCCGGTAATGGTAGGCGCCAGCTCCAACAGAGTCATATCCCTGACGATCAGCGATATGATATAGTCGGGAATAAGCGGACTCACCAGGTTATAGGCAGTTTGAATACAGGTAACCGCACCAATAAAGGAAGAGATAATCGAAACAATGACGAGCGAGTCGATACCGATGAGCACGCACTCGTCAATGATAAGCTTTACGTAGGTGGAAAACTTTTCTCTTTTCACGAAAAGCAGCCCTAAAAACATAAAATACTTTCCAATTCCCTTCATAAGTGCTCTGGTTGTTATCGGCCCTAAAGATACTATTTTTTACAAATCGACAAGGGCATAAGCCCATCCGATTCAATGCTTGTTAAGGAGCAGCTTCAGGTAAAATCTTGGAGAGAGCAAGTCTTCCTTGAGTTCGGCGTTTTCCAGCATATTGACCAGAAGCCGCTTGAGGTTGTCGTTTTTCCGGGCTCTTTTTACGATATAGTTGAAAAGCGACGGATAGTAAAGTAGCCTTTGCATACTCCGGCTCACCCGCAGCTCGCCCCACATCTTGGCATACACGTGTTTATCATAGCGGCGATTAAATTTCTCTGAAAAATTATTTTCTGCGAAACATTTTTTCACCTGTTCAGCGGCATACCGGCCGCTTCGCAGCGCATTACCTATACCCTCTCCTGTAAACGGGTCGATCAGGCCTGCCGCATCGCCTGTCAGCAGAAAGCGGTCGCCGGAAATTTTCCTTTTCTTCGATCCAATCGGAAGGCCAAAACCCTTAGGTTCTTGCAGCAAGTCCGCTTCGGAAAATCGCTCTGCGATAGGCTCATAGCTCGAAATGAGATCATTGAGCACCTTCTTCAGGTTGATATTCTTTCGCGATACTTCTTTGGAAAGAATGCCAAGGCCCACATTTACGGTATTGTCGGGCAAGGGGAAGATCCAGAAATAGCCAGGCAATACGGACTTAAGAAAATGCAGCTCAATAAAATTCTGCTCGCTGATGCCTTTAACATTCTTGTAGTAAGCCCTGATGCCCGCACAGTGGTGCTGGGGTTCTACTTTTTCATTCAGCAACTTTCTACGCGCTACGCCGTTAGCGCCATCCGCGCCTACCAGCATTTTCACCGATATGGTAGACTTGAAGCCCTCCAGTATTATCTCGTCATAGGTGGGCGTGATATTAGCCACTTGAAAACCCTGCATCACTTCCATGTTAGGAATGTTGAGCGCGGTAAGCTGAGAAAAAAGGAAATGATCAAAATCCAATCGCCGGCATATAAAGCCCGGCGCGTCTTCTCCCGACGGTTGAAACGGGATGTCAAGCATGTTTCCATTTGGAGAAAAAAAGCGGATGCCGTGCGAGGCTGTCTTTGGGTTAAAGGCGATAAATTTCCTATACACTTCCGGGTAGAATTTCTGGAGCTGCCTCAGCACGTCAGCACTGAGGGCATCGCCGCAGATTTTCTCGCGGGGAAACTTAGCCTTGTCGATGAGAGCAATTTTCAATCCTGAATCTGCCAATGACAATGCACAAGCCAGTCCCGCCGGTCCGGCGCCAATAATTGCTAAGTCAAATTTTTCCAAAATGGACAAAAATCATAGGTGGTAATGTCAACTTGTATTGTGGTTGTGTCACGCATTGCAATCAGGAAAACCAGTGACGACGAACGAAGGAGCAAATTAAAGACTTTTATTGCAATTATTCACCTCGAAACCATATTCCGACACAGCAACGGCATTCAAAAAAACACCAACCACACAAAAGGGCGGTTTGCGGCTTCAAAGCGCTCAGGCGGCAAATTAGCGGAACGCCGGGAACGCCCTCAAACTTTTGCGGCGATCTCTACAGCGCCCTTCAAAAAATCAAACACAATGTGTTCTTCGAGATAGGCCTGCTCTTTGATCAGTTCAGTTGCTGTAAGGCAGAGGCCCTTCCACTCACCATCATGCCATTTTCCTACGGGAACGAAAGGGCTTTCCGCTGCATCAGATACGGGCGTCATTTTAACAAAAAAATAAGGCTCGGGAAATTCCCCATCACCAGGACAAAAGCCTACCATCAATGGCTTTTCGGCAGCAAAGGTGTAGTCTCCCGCCAGCGAAAGATCGCGAGCGGAGACAAAAAAAGAAAGTTTCTTGAGGTCAAGAGAAGCCTTTATTTTGTTCAGGATAAAATATGCATTCTGGAAGTAGCGCGCCAGTTCCTGAAAGTCTTCTGGCCGGTAGAATTCAAACCGCTCGTCAGCCGTAAATTCTAATTCGGATAAAATCGCATCTACCCTCTCTTCTAAAAACCCACTATCGACACCCAGCTTCAGAAATTTATCGGTGACCCACTCGCATACGCTACCGACTGACTTACCGTAAAGTCCTATGCTGTCAAAAATGATTTCCTCTACTAATACATTTACCCTGAAAGTGCTGACCTCCAGCGACAACTGCACGTTGTGACGGCTGCCAAACAGCAGCGTATCTACACATTTGGTTTTGGGGTTCCACGTGAGCTTGTGGCGGGGATCAAGGGTAATATTCGGAAGAGAAATATCGGGGGGAACGCAAAAAAGCTGAATCGCCAACTGCACCTCGCTCCTCGTTTGATAGATGTGCTCACGCTGTAATTTTGAAAGTTTTGTCCAGACCATATTCCTCTTTTTCGTGAAAACGCACTGTTCGCCGCAAAGTTATCTACCTGCAAAAAGCTTGTCAATACCGGGCCACCCTTGCTGCTGTCAAAACTACTCATAAAACACTGTCTGCCGAACTCCCTCTATGTAACAATTGTTACTGTATAAAAAGACGGCATCTTTCATATTTGTCCGAGTATTTACACTAACAAAAAATCAGAACAATGACACATAACATAGAAACCCAGTGGATGGGTAAAATGCAATTCAATGCCCTGGTAAACGGGCACACCATCGTGATGGATGGTCCGGAAAAAGTAGGTGGCGAAGACAACGGCCCCATACCCAAACCTTTTGTGCTCACCGCCTTATCGGGCTGTACAGGGATGGACGTAGTGGCCATATTGCGAAAAGCCAACCAGCAGGTAGAAGATTTCAGCATGCAAGTGAGCGGGGAGATCAGCAAAACCGTCCCGATTGTGTACACTGCTATCCACCTCAGCTACGATTTTAAAGGTGACGAAGCCAACAAAGAAGCCGCTCTGAACGCCGTGACGCTCTCGCAGGAGAAATACTGTGGGGTAAGTGATATGCTGAAAAGAATACTGCCCCTCACCTGGGAAGTGAACTACAACGGCGAGCAGATTTTTAACAACAAGCCCGCTGAAGTGCTCTCTCAGAATTGATCGACTACGATTGACAAAAATATTCCTCATGTATAAAAACCCGCGGGGTGTGCTCTGCTCCTCACGGGTTTTTGGTTTTTCAGAATTGCTGTTTTCGGCGGCTAACACCGCACTAATCGCGCGACACAATAAAGTTATTCCAGTATACGGCAAAGCCCTTTATGCCTTCTTCGTCCAGGATGAGTTCGCCGGATGTTCCCCGTGTGCTCACTGCGGAACAATAGTAGTCGCCGGTGATGAAAAACAATTGGTAGCTTTCGCCACTGGCGTCTTCATTGTGCACAAGCGCTGCGCCATCGGCAAAAGAAAGGCTTTCACCACCGGGCAAGTTCCGGTAGAAGTCCAGCATGCCGTCATGCTCAGATGGATCGTAAGCCGACACAGTCATGGCTACATTGGCGTGAGATCTCGCCACATTAACGAGACAGGTTTCCCCTAAAGTTCCCATAGGTTCGTTGGTCACCATGAGGTCTTCACCAGCTGCCGATTCGAGGGTTGCCTCGTAATCTGCGGGAAAAAGACTTGCGCACGGCGTGTTATTTAACTCGTCGTTTACCTCCTCGCCGTCGTCAGAATCACCACTTCCACATGAAACACAAACCACGAGCGCTAACAGAATAGCGAGAATTGAATAAAATTTTTGGAGCACCATCACTTTTGTCGTTATGTAATTTTGTAGCTAAGTGTAAATCGCAAATATACAGAGGAAAACCCGTTTCGCTTTAAAATTGTTTTGGCAGAGAACTTGACCAATCGGTCTAATTTTCACACCTTTGCAAAACAATGGAAACAGCCGTAGAAAATACCACGCGACAAAAGCTTATCGAAAAGGCCTCGGATCTCATTGAGCGGAAAGGATATTTCGGCACGGGGATCAATGAAATTCTGAAGGAAACCGGCATTCCGAAAGGGTCGCTCTATCATTTTTTCCCCGGTGGAAAAGACGATCTGCTGAAAGAAGCAATCAAATTTTCCAGCAAGCGGCAGCAGAAAGCCTATTCGGAAGCCATGCTCGGGAAAACGTCGCTGGAAGAAGGCCTGAAAGCTGTTCTGGACTATTTAATAAATCTACTGGAAACATCTGACTACCAATATGCCTGCCCTATCACAGCCATTGCGCTTGAAAGCCTGCACGGCAAGGAAGTGATCAAAGAGGCCTGCCGGTTTTCCTACACCAAAACCGAAAAAAACTTTGAAGCGTACCT
>CAYUJK010000272.1:1759-5601 GCA_964444895.1 uncultured Roseivirgaceae bacterium | reverse complement strand
GCTGACTTTATCCGGCCATTCGCCTGTCCCTCGCGAACCACCTCCAGGAATTTTTGTTCTTTCTGCTTCAAATAGCCAGAACTCCAATGGCGCAAGTCGGGGTCCGTATTGGCCATTTCTACCAGGGTATTTCCCATAAAACAGCCATAGTGTTTTCGTTCATCCATCAGGTTGAGGCGATGGTAGAAATGTGATTTGAGAAATTCGATTCTATCGGGCGAGTTGGCCAGGCCTTCATCAAACTCGCGCAGTGCCTCATCGGCCAGGTACGCCAGCGATTTCTGGAAAACCTCCTTTTTTCCCTGTTTAAAGTGCAGGTAGAAACTCCCCTTGCCAATGCCCATTGCCTGCAGCAATTCCTCTGACGAAGTAGCTTCATAGCCCTTTCTCCAAAAAAGCATAGCCGCTTTCCGCAGAATGTCGTCCTCATCAAATATCCTCGGTCGTCCGGCCATGACTTTAGTTTTCTGCAATGATAGTATATTGTACTGTATGGTACAAATTAAGTTTTGAAAAAGATAGTCAGTTTTGATTCTCGTAGGTAGTGTGAATCAACAATTTTACGATGGCTCAGTATTCATTTTTTAAGTAAGCCCGGTTTGGTGTGGCTGTAGTACATAGGATTACAACGAACATGTATACAGGGCTTCTGCGACAAATTCATACTGAATTGCGACAATATTGTACTACCAAATGACCGGAGGGCGGTATTCTTGTAGCTCTACAAACAATCAGTTTTAGTTATCATTTAATAGAATCAAAATATGGTTAAAAACATTATTTTTCTTTTATCATTCTTTTTGTCGTTGAACGGATATTCACAATTCATAAAAGATGATACAGTATCTGATGCTATCCGAGACGTTGTGGATGGCGAAGCAGATTGGGGCGATTACGATGGAGATGGCGACCTTGATCTAGCGATATGTGGTGCAGATGGCGCACTCCATACTCTAATTTATCGAAATGATAACGGTACTTTCGTTGATATAGACGCAGCTCTTCCGGGAGTAGACCTGGGTACCATCAGGTGGGCAGATTTTGACAATGACGATGACCTTGATCTTCTGCTTTCCGGCATGACCAGCGAAGGAACGAGTATCAGTCGTATCTACAGAAACGATGATGGCGTATTCATCGATCATGAAGCTGGACTGTTGGGTTTCTTTAACGCATCTGCCGAATGGGGGGACTACGATGATGATGGCGACCCAGATATCGCAATCATCGGATCAATAGATGCCGACGGCTCCAGAGACTACTTGAAAGTCTATAAAAATGACGAAGGAATATTTACCGAAGCTACGCTACCTAAACAACCCAACCTCAACAACCTACATGGCTCGGTCAGTTGGGGAGACTATGACAATGATGCTGACCTTGACCTGTTAGTTTCCGGGCTGGGCACCAATGAAGCAAACGACGATCTTGTCACTGCTATTCTCCGAAATGATGATGGTGTATTTGTTGAGTCGGGGATATCATTGCCTGGAGTTGCCAATGGCGATGCAAAATGGGGAGATTTTGATAACGATGGGAACCTGGATATCGCCATTCAAGGCCAACAATTTGATGGCACATACTTTACTGCTATACTGAAGGGCGATGGAGTAAATACTTTCACGGATATCGGTGCCTCCATAAATGTTGTTTCATTAGGGTCTATCGATTGGGGAGACTTCGATAACGATGGTGATCAGGATTTGCTGATCTCCGGCATTGATGACGATACCTTTGTTCAGGTTACCTCTATTTACAAAAATGATAATGCTACCTTTTCGGATGTTGGTGAAGTTTTGCCAGGTGCTTGGGGAGTGGCGATTTGGGGAGATTATGATGGAGATGGCGACCTGGATGTGTTGTTGAACGGTGTGGACGAGGAGTTTAATTTTCTATCAGAAATTTATGAAAATACGTATAAGCTGTTTCAAAGTATCACATTTGATGCTGTACTCGACAAGACTTATGGCGATGCTGATTTTGACCTGGATGCTTCGGCAAGTTCTGGGCTGGAAGTGAGCTATGAGCTGATCAGTGGTCCGGCGATCATTACAGGTAATACTCTTAGTATTGCTGGAGTAGGTGAGGTGATCATTGAGGCGAGTCAGGTAGGGGACGACAACTATAATGCAGCTACACCGATTCAACAATCATTTAATGTCAGCAAAGCGATGCTTTCTGCGACTGCAGATGACGAAGTTATTACCTACGGGGATGCCTTTCCTGAATTGACTGTCTCTTATGACGGCTTTGTGAATGGGGAAGATGCGACTGCCCTCAGTTCCGAGCCGATAATTACTACCATTGCCACGGCTGATAGTGATGTCGGCATTTATGCCATAACTTTATCGGGAGGATCTGCTGACAACTATGTGATCACTTTACTGGACGGTACCCTTACCATTGATAAGGCAATTGCCACGATAACCATTGAAGATGTAGAGCAAATCTATGATGGCGCGCCCAAGGAAGCGACCATAACCACCCACCCGGAAGGCTTAAGTTATTTGGCAACCTATGATGGAGAAGTTTCTTCTCCACAGGAAGTAGGATCATACCATTTGGAAGTAACAATAGATGAAATTAATTATCAAGGACAGGTGTCGGAAACTTTTTCCGTGGTTCTGATTTCAGGATTTACACCGGAGAAAGACTTCCCAACCGTAACGATCTATCCTGTCCCCTCAAGTCAGGATATTCACCTCAAAGGGAATATAGAAAATATCAGCAGGGCATTGATCTATGACCTGCACGGCAAACTCGTTTTGGAAACGACAATGACGAATAAGCAATCTATTGACATAAGTCACATCTTGCCTGGGACTTATATATTGAACCTCATTGATCAAAAGGATATAAGAAAATTGACACGAACAATAATTATAAAATAGCTATGCGACATATAAGATTTATTTCAATCATTTTAGTTAGTTGTTTGCTGTTGCTAATTATCAGGTGCAATCCGAATCATTCTGGTGAGCCCACAGAAGAGGAATTGCAAATATCTAAATTAGCTAAACAATGGCAACCTTCCGGCGGACAATTTGTTTTGCTTGATAACAAAGATGTTTCGTCAGCTTTTCAGAATTTTACTTTGTCGTTTGATAGTAAAAAAGGGTTTTCCACTACCCAAGGCAATAGCTCCGTATGGCCCGCATCTGGTACTTATGAATTTGATCAGATCAATGACATACCTGATCTGAATCGATTGATCAGAAGCGATGGGGTTTTTATTAATATTATCAAACTAACCGATGAAAATCTTAAAATTACTTTTTATTATAATGGTTCGTTGGCCGGGGGAAGGATTACGGGACTGTCAGGCGAGTATATTTTCGATCTCGTTGCCCAGTAAAATATCCTGTTATTGTTGTGCAAAAGTAACACATAAAGCTGCTTTCAAGCGGTATGTGATATGAACATAAATTCAAAAAACAAAAGCGAAGTTTTGGCTTCGCTTTTGTTTTTAAAGTGATGACCGTAAATTCAAAAACTGTTTGTCAAACCTTTAACTATCAATGTTCCTGCAAACCTGTTCTGGAAAAGTAAATTTTAATATTTTCCCAGCTTTTCTTCTGCTTGTCGCCAATTTATCTTTCATCTTTGGCCAGACTAATAAAATAGACAGTCTTACACAAGAGCTTTCCACAACAAGAAATGATACGCTGGAAGCATTCATATTAATTGAACTTTCGGAAATGCACCTGAGCATTGATATCAATAAATCTGAATATTATGCCTACCAGTCTTTAAAAAAGTCAATCGATATTGGTTATGAACGTGGGGTAGCCAAGTCTCATTACATCCTGGGGTTACTCAAAGAGGGCGATGGCCGATATGAC
>CAYUJK010000272.1:0-1749 GCA_964444895.1 uncultured Roseivirgaceae bacterium | reverse complement strand
TTCAAAGTCGATGGAACTTTTTGTCTTTCTCAAGGACCGGAAAGGAGAAGCTAGCGCTCTTTTAGGACTCAGCTATCTTTATGAAACAATGAATCAGCGTCAAAAATCCTTTGAATATGGCCTGAGAGCATTGAACATTTATGACACGTTAGGGGATATGAGGTCTGTTGCTACTTCCTATCTGCATCTGGGAAATATATTCTTGGTTGAGGGAAGCAAGAATATCGACAATATAAACCCGGAGCTTGGGTACTTCAAGGCCTTGGAATTCTATAACAAAGCACTTTCTATATTTAATTCACTGCACGATGAAATAGGTATTGCAAAAGGGTACAATAATATTTCCAATGTTTATGATAAAATAGGAAAAAGAGACAGCGCACTACAATTGCTTCATAAAAGTCTGGCGTTATCCAAAAAAACGGGTGATGTTTTGCAAACTGCTATCACTCACAACAATATTGGTAAAATTTACCGAGACCTGGGGAAATATGATAGCGCTATGTTCTATTTGATGCAGTCCGACCAATTGTATTACAAAATGAATAATAGTTGGGGAAGGGTATCGCCTTTGGCAAGTATAGCAAAAATATGTCTATTAAGGGGTGATTATGATCGTGCCCTGAAATACGCCAATGAATGCTATGCAATCGCAATAGAAATAAATGACCTGATGTCAAAGGTAGTAGCTACAAAAAACTTATATCCAATATTTGAGGCGATTAATGACTATGAAAAAGCATTTGAATATCTAAGCCTTTATAAGATTTATCTTGACAGTCTTTACAATTTTGAGAGGTCCAGGGAAGTATCTAATCTGGAGCTGTCTTACGGTGTGGAGAAAAAAGACCAGCAGATCTTGGCGCTGCAAAAAGAAAGGGAAATAGAAATACTAAAAAGGAATATTTTGGTTGCGTCAGTAGTGCTCACGATACTTGCCGCTGTAATTGTCTATTTGTTTCAATGGCAAAGGATCAGAAAAAATCATCAGCTATTAGAAAAGGAAAAAGAAGTTGATAAGGTGAAATCCCGCTTCTTTGCTAATATCTCGCACGAGTTTCGAACACCTCTCACCCTTATTTTAGGGCCCC
This sequence comes from uncultured Roseivirgaceae bacterium, assembly GCA_964444895.1. Classification (GTDB taxonomy): domain Bacteria; phylum Bacteroidota; class Bacteroidia; order Cytophagales; family Cyclobacteriaceae; genus CAJXNP01. The sequence goes on along the minus strand of CAYUJK010000272.1, from coordinate 658 downwards.
TTGAAGAGATCAGGGAGAAAGTTCCTGACAGGCAGTCGCAACTATACCTGGGCATGATGCAGAAAAATGCACGAAAACTACTAAACCAGGTGAACCAACTGCTCGACCTTTCAAAGTTGGATTCCGGACAGCTCAAGTTGCATGTTGAGCACGGAGAAATTGTAGGTTTTGTTAAGGGCGTAACAATGTGCTTTGAATCACTCGCGCTATCGCGGAATATTGATCTTGCATTTTTTGCAGATCAGGAAACGTGCTACGCCTGGTTTGATAAAGACTGCATCGAAAAGATCATGGTGAACTTGCTATCCAATGCATTCAAGTTTACTAAAGAGGCCGGAAGGGTGTCCGTTCAAATGTCAAAATCGGCAGAAGGTAAAATTCAAATAAAGGTTTCGGACACGGGCCGGGGAATAGATGCCCGGGAGTTGGACAAAATATTCGAAAGGTACTACCATACCGAAAGCGACCTGCAGGCGAGTTCGGGTATTGGGCTGGCCCTGGTGAAAGAGCTGGTGGAATCTCACCATGGTACTATTAACGTGCGGAGCGCAAAGGATCAGGGCAGCAGTTTCACGATCACTTTGCCATTGGGAAAGGACCATTGGAAAGACAAAAGTGTTTTTGAAGAAAACGCGGGGGTCTCAAATCAGCGACCGAT
>CAYUJK010000271.1:0-5623 GCA_964444895.1 uncultured Roseivirgaceae bacterium | reverse complement strand
CTGTTGCTTTGGAAAAAGACCAGGCGATACGCCTTTGGGGCCTCGGTATTCTTTCACCTGTTCAATTCAGCTATTTTCCAGGTTGGTATTTTTCCCTACCTCGGCATTGCCTTTTGCATATTTTTCTTCCCTCCCGAGACTATCCGAAGGATATTTTTTAAAAAAAGAATACCTGCCAGCCTTTCGGTAAACTACATGCCTCACAAGCCATTGATGGCCGGCATTGCCTTATGGCTGCTTGTTCAGGTGGCCTTGCCCTCCCGGCACTGGCTTTTCGACAGCAACGTTCACTGGACGGAAGAAGGGCACCGGCTCTCCTGGCGGATGATGCTGAGGGCAAAAGGCGGCTATGTGGATTTTAAAGTAGTCTACCCCCACACGCAGGACACCATCCTGGTCGATAAATCCAACTACCTGACGCCGAAGCAGCAGCGAACCATCGCTACCCGCCCGGATATGTGCTGGCAATTTGTACAACACCTGAAAAAGGAACTGGGCGGTGACGCCCCGGTAGAAATTTATGCCATCGGCAAAGTAAGCCTTAACGGGCGGACTCCAGCGCCGCTTTACGACCCTGAAAGAAACCTGGCCGAAGTGAAGTGGTATCGATTTAAAAAATCAGACTGGCTGTTGCCGCTTGAACAAGAGTAGTATGGAATTGCACCCTTAGTCTCATCAATTTTCTGACCTCCGCTTTTCACAGCCTTGACTTTTTTGTCCCGCCATTACGGCGGGATGCCTGTCCGGTATGAAGACAAAAAGTACTGGACAAAGGTGTTTTCAGTGTTTTTCAGCAGGCCCTAATTTATGATGATTCCTGCTTCGCAAGTATTGCAACTATTAGTAAAAAGACGGCCAAACTTCCTATTCCCCTTTCGGGTCGAAACCGTATTTCAATGAAAACACATGAGAATAGAGCGCCTCGGCCTGATTTCCGAGGTCGGTAAGGGCATAGTCCACGCGGAAGCCTTTGATTTTTACACCCACCCCAAAATTTGGTTGGAATGTCATTTTTTGTGAGCCGTCAAATTGCTTAACCTGTTGAAAATCACTTACCCCAAATCGCGCAAAAACCAGGTGCGCATAGCTGATCTCCGTACCCATGCGTGGCGAAATGGAAGCGAAGTCTGACTTCACAAGGGTGTTCCTTTTGCCGTCAAAAGTGAATTCAAAGTCAAATTCAGGCTGAACACCAATTTTTTCTTTTATTAAAAACAATCTGGATACACCAAGAATGGCCCTCGGCAAAGTGATCTCTATATTGTTTCCAGGGATGTCGTTGCCCGTTTGAGCGTAGATCTCTTCTACCATTTCCGTATTGTGAGACCAGGCATTAAACGTTCCTGTAATATCGCGGGCCATCAGCCCGATATCCCATTTTGAAATGCTGTACATCAGCCCCGCGTCCAGTCCAAAGCCCCAGGCACTGGCAAAATCACCGACCTTGCGATGCACCACCTTGAAATTGGCGCCGAATTTAAGGTTATTGATCTTGGGCACCCTGCGGGCATAGCTAAGCAGAAAGGCGTAGTCTGCCGCCGAGAAAAAAAGGATCCTGTCGTAGTTCAAGGCGCCGTTAGCATCGTAGAGAAACCGGGTGTCCGGGATGTCGTCAATAGCAAAGCGGATGATTGAAAGACCCAGGTAGCTGGCATCGTCGACTTTGGTGGCCAATGCAAGGTAGTCGAAGTTGGCAATGCCGGCAAAATACGACGCGTGCATCAACGACCCCTCGTATTGGTACTCCAGCGAAGCAAGGCCCGCAGGGTTCCAGTAGCCGGCGCTCACATCTGCGGTAGATGCTACCACTGACTTTGACATGGCCAGGGCCCTGGCATCTACCCCGATTTGCAAAAACTCATTGCTATACTTAGGTGCTGACGATTGTCCATACGTTGCACTCGCCACTAAGCTGATACAAAATATAGTGATAGCCTGCCTCAATCTTTGTATTTTAGAATTATTCTGCTCTTGAATGCCATGGGCCTCTACCGGAATCTGGCTTTGAATGTAATACCTCCAAATATAGACAAAGTAACTGATTTGCCATGCCGGTTTTCCACGTCTTAAAATCGTTTTTGGTGTACGGTTTTGGGCAGTTTTGTTGGATTTTTGAAGGAAGCCATGAAACAAAAAAAAGAATCTGCCGAAATATGCTAATATTTTTTAGCAAGTACTTGGCCATACAAGGTACTGGTTCGTAATATTCAGTGTCCGTAATTTAGAGAAGGTATGAACGTAGAGAACACACAGGTACAAATGAGGAAAGGAATCCTGGAATTCTGCATCCTGCACATCATTGCCCGGGGCGAAGTGTACGCTTCTGATATGCTTGAGGAGCTTACTTCGGCCAGGATAGTGGTGGTAGAAGGCACGCTGTATCCACTGCTTACCAGGCTGCGAAAAGCCGGTCTGCTCGATTACAAGTGGGTAGAGTCGTCTTCAGGCCCCCCCAGAAAATATTATAAACTTACCGCAGAAGGGGAAGATTTTCTCCATAAATTGGATCAAACATGGAAAGAACTGCTTGACTCCACACACAAAATCATCGAAAACAAAACCGCTTCAAATTAAGTCCAGACCATGAAGAAGAATATTAGCATAAATATCAGCGGCATTATTTTTCATATTGAAGAAGACGGCTACGACACCCTAAAAAAATACCTCGATTCCATCAACCGGTATTTTAGCACCTTTGAAGACAGCCACGAGATCATTGCAGATATTGAGGGCCGGATAGCCGAAATATTTCTGAATCGACTGAAAGACGGAAAACAGGTAATCTCCAAAGACGATGTGGAAAACCTGATTGCTACTATGGGTAGCGTCAAAGACTTTCAGGCTTTTGAAGAAGAAACCGCGTACATTTCTGAAGAAAGGGAGCCCAAAAAGGAAAAGAAATTCCAGGCCCCACCCATCGGCGAGCCTCGGAAACTTCAGCGCGACGGCAAGCGGAAGATACTCGGAGGCGTGTTGTCAGGGATAGCTCACTACCTCAGCATAGACCCCATGTGGGTAAGGCTCATCTACCTGCTGCTGTTTTTCGGTATCTCCATTACGGAATCTATTGGCCCCATTTTGTTCATCGTGTACATAGCACTGTGGATTATTTTCCCGGTGTCGTATGACCTGGAAGAAGAGGAAAAGCTGAAAAAAATGTACCGCGATCCGGACGCCAAAGTATTGGGCGGGGTGTGTAGTGGTATAGCGGCCTACTTCGGTATTGATGTGGTGATCGTGCGTTTGCTGTTTTTTATCTCCATATTTTTTGCCGGCACGGGTATATTCCTTTACATCATTCTGTGGCTCATACTGCCTGAAGCCATCACCATTACTGATAAAATGAAAATGAAAGGCCAGCCGGTGACCCTCAGCAATATTGAAATGAACATTAAAAAGAGCTTTAATGTAAAAGAAGGTGAGGAAAACCTGTTTTTAAAAATATTGCTTTTTCCCTTCCGGGTCATTGCCGTGGTACTTGAGTTTATCAGCAAAGCCATAGGTCCGCTGTTGCGATTTGTAGTAGAAGCCGCACGCATCCTGGCAGGCGTGATCCTTGTATTGGCGGGCTTTGCCGTGCTGGTAGCCGTGCTCATAGGCGCGGGCGCCGTGGTAGGAGTGCTGAATGCTGGAGAATACATGCACTTCGATCAGTTTCCGGTATTTTTAATCCAAAACGACCTCGGCTGGGGCGACCTCGCAGGCTTGTTTTTTGCGCTGGCCATCCCTATGATCTTTCTCATCATTCTGGGAGTGATGGTAATCTCCAAAAGCAAAGTGATCACCGCGTCTGTCGGCTGGGTAATGCTGGGCTTGTGGTTTGTTTCCTTAGTACTCATGGGAGTGAAAATCCCTGGAATAGTTCGTGATTTCTCGCAACAAGGCCGTTTTGTAGAAACGGAAGAGTTTGAGCCTGCGGGGCAGACACTCATGCTTACCATGCAAGACAATAACACCTATGACTACGATGTGGTAGATCTCTCTATCAAAGAAGGGGAAGGTGACAAAATTGAAATTTCCAAGGAATACCGTGCCCGGGGTAAGGACATCCTGGCGGCGGAAAAAAATGCGCAAATGACCTACTACAATATCTCTAAGGAGGACTCGGTGTTGGTATTTGACTCCAACTTATCTTTCAGAAAAGATGCGAGGTTCAGAGCACAGGAACTTTCCGTTACGGTGAATATTCCCGAAGGGCAGCGATTTATGGTAGATCAAAGACTCAAGTTTTTGTTTGGCAGCTTCTTCAGGCGGCGCGGGTATGGCGACTACGATCTAAACAATACAGTCTGGTACTTCGAAAACGGTATGCTGCAATGCGTAGGTTGTGGCAGGAAGGACGAGGCGCGCCAGTCAGAGACCAGGGAGAGGGAAAGCACCGGGTATCCCGATGAGCAAAAATTTGACTTGGCAGACTTCGAAGAAATTGAAATACGAGGTACATTCAACGTGAAAATTGCGCAGTCAAAAAACTACGAAGTGACATTGAGAGAACCCGCCAACGCGCCTGACGACGCCATTGTGGTGGAGAAGCGGGGCGACCGGCTGAGCATAAGAGCAAATACTGACTCCTATACCAATTCCGACGACGCGCCCTACTTAGACATCTACATGCCGGAACTATCCCGCCTGGAATTGCGAGGCCACTCACGCGTAAACGTAAATGGATTTCGAAACAAATCGTTGGTGCTCACCCTCAGAGATGCCTCCGTGGTCGACTTTGATGGTCATGTAGACGACGTCAACATGCGGCTATCGGGATCTTCGTCTGTTTCCATGTTTGGAAAAGGTAAGCTTGTAAAAGCGTATGTCGAAAATTCGTCTAAGCTGAACGCATTTGATTTCTATGTGGATGAAGCCGATATCGAGGCGGTTCACAGCGCCGAGGTGCAAGTATATAGTGAGAAGAGATTGAAGATACTGGCACGGGAAGGTAGCCGCGTGGTGTACCGGGGCGATGCCCGCGTAGAAATTGAAAAAAAGGCCGGGGCCACGGTAGAGCAGCACTGAGCCCAGGCATATGAAACCCCTGGCACTGTTGTATTAGTAATAAACGAGCTGTGTCAGGGATTTTTCCCGAAATATTCTTTCTCCCTGAAAATACCTGCTACCCGCCGATGGCTGAAGATGACAGTGTCCTCTTCGTTCACAATAGCCATAATGTAATTGTCGCCGGGAATCCGCGGGAAAAAAGTTAAGGAATGGCGTTCATGGCCTATCAGGTTTTCGAATGTGAACTGAGAATAGGGTTGGGTGCCTGCCAGGCTATCGTACTTTTGATTTGAACCTTTTTGAATAAAATTATCGGCTTGAAAATATTGAAATTGATCCAGGTAGTCCATCAGCTTCGTGGTATCAAGTGCCGTCATATCCTCAATCAGGGGGAAATTGCCTTTTACTACTACTTCAAAGCCCCGCATCTCCCCTTCAGGATACGCAACGGTCAATTTTTGGAGATTCCCCGGTGTAGCGCTTAGCAATAAACGATCCCGCCAGTCGATTTCAGTAATCTCAAATATTCCTGTCACATAGCTGTCATACCCGGGAAAATTGACGACATAGTACCCTCCCTCACTGGATTTGAACACAGAGATGGTCTTGGTGCGGTTGGAGCCCGCTTCAA
>CAYUJK010000270.1:0-5625 GCA_964444895.1 uncultured Roseivirgaceae bacterium | reverse complement strand
TCCTTGTACTGCTTCGACATGGTGCGCCAGAATTCGAACGTCTCTTTCTTTGTGGTCTCATACATCGGCGCCTGGTATAGGTGTGATCGCAAGTTGCCGATGCTGTGCCAGTCAATGATCACATACAGCCCCAGCTCCGTGGCCCACTCTATGCCCTGGTCAAGGAGTTGTAGGTAGTTTTCTTCGCCCCTCTTGCGCCATGCGGTAGGGTGTACCGGAAATCGGACAACGTTAGCGCCCCAGTTTTTCATTTCCTGAAAATAGGCTTTGTTCCATTGCTTTTCGGTATCCAGCTTGTCGGGATCGCTGGTGTTCAAGCCTCTAAAAACCAGGGGTTCACCTTCCGCATTTACAAATTTATTTCCCTCTACTTTGATGCGGCTGAGTTTTTTAGGCTGGGAGTAGACGTGTCCTGCAACGCCGATCAACAGGCACAGCATTGCCACTTTGAAAATTTGTCGTTTCATTGTCTGTTTAAGTTGGTTCTTATTAATTGACAAACAAAATAGTGAATTGAATCAGTTCATAAAAAGAAAATATATTTTGCCCCAACCTATTTTTGCTTTTTCGAGTAAACAACCGAGTTGTTTTCTTCCATTTTTCTGCTTCGATCATTTATGAAAAAGTGGCTTTTTTGTCTCCTGCTCGTTCCGGTTTTCGCTCATGCACAATTTGACTCTGCCTATTATCGCCGAAGTGATTTCTCCCGATTCGCCGATGGTTTCGCCTACACTCTTTCGTCACCCGCGAGGTGGCAGGAAAAAGACTGGATCACCTTTGGCGGCTTGATAGCTGGCACAGCGCTTGTCTCCCTGGCCGACGAACCCTTGAGAGATGTGCTAAAGGGGCCGGGAAAAAAGGTGTTTGATGGGGTAGAACGGGTCGGTTTTCATGCCGGAAAGCCCTACAGCGCCATTTTGCTTAGCTCTGGGTTTTACCTCACCGGCCTGGCACTTAAAGATGAGTGGGCCAATGACACCGGCCTGATGCTCGGGGTGTCCTTTCTCACCAGCGGCGCCATCCAAACCGTGATGAAAACTGCCGTGGGAAGAGCACGCCCGGGAGCAGAGTACGGAAACTATCATTTCGTCCCCTTTTCCGATGCCGCAGCGTTTCACGCTTTTCCGTCGGGGCACCAGGCTGTAGCATTAAACACCAGCATCATACTGGCCTCCAGGGTAAAAAGCCCCGTACTCAAGGTGGTATTTTACAGCACTGCCGCCATTACAGCCTTTAGCCGCATGTATACCGATAAGCACTGGTTTTCAGATATCGCTTTCGGGGGTGCACTGGCCTATTTTACGGCAAACACAGCCATGCACAGACTGGAAAATAACAAGTTCAAAAAAAAGGGAAACAGCCTCACATGGCAAGTGAGACCGTTTCCCGGTGGTTTTAAAGTAAGGGCTTTAATTCCCTAATCTCAAATCATACCAGGCGTGTGAAGCATTCAAACTGAAAAACCTCACGAACTTTTTGCCTCTCCAGAAGCCCGGCTTATTGTTCTATGATACCATGACCATCACCAGCAAGGTGATGAATGATGCTACCATCAGGATTACAAACCACAGTCTTTTTATAAAATCTACTATCTGTTTCATTTTTATTAAATAATGGTGATAACACACCTGCTTGCAGGGCATGGCCCCTCGCGCGTTGCACGGGAAAGCGTTCAAAACCTGCTCAGGTACTCGATTAGTTTGCTCCGTGAAGAGCTGGAAATGCTAAGAATGGCAAAATGGAAACTAAGGTGCGTGGATAGTAGGAACGATATAAAAAATGTGGCGCAGGTAAGGGCTGATCTTCAAATGGAAACCACCAGCAACCTGCAGTAACGGTACATCGATGACAAAGCGGAAAAAAGAACCAAGAAATACCGGCAGCGGAGAATACGTAAGCAAAGGCGCCGGACCGCCCGAAGACTGATGAAACAAGACGGGTGTTTCAGAATCGGCCTGAAAATAGTAGGGGTTTGAGGTATCTATGTGAAGACCAGGCGAAAGGGGAGAATAGCACAAAAGCGAGAAGGCTATTGCGATCCCGCTGAAAAAGAGGGCAGAAAACTTCCTGATGTGGCCTAATACTGTACTCATTTCATCAACACGCCCGCCTGTGGCGAGAATACTTACGCACAATTAGCAAAATAGTTGAACTTGGACGATAAATCAACGGGCTCTACCCTATTAAATAGTCGGCACTTCCCATTTTCCGGTTTCTGCGGAGCGGAACATCGCCTCAATAGTAGCCACATTCCCGAGTGAGTCTTCCAGCGGCACGGGAACCTCCGTATTTTCCAGGATGGCTTTGCTGAAAGCATCGCCTTGTACCTGGTACTGGTCGCATACAGGATGCTCTATCTTGATTTCCTTTACCCCAGAAAAAGTGCTTTCATTGATAAATGCCCGGCAGGGCTTGTCATTGGGGGCATTGAACGGAATCTCTATATCCAGCCTCTTTTTATCCCCATAAAACGACATTCGCTGGTGCGATACTAACTGCGTGCTCACGTGGAATGAAGCCTGGCCGGAAGGAAACTCCATCATGGCCGTTACCAGTACATCCGTTCCAAATTCTTTGTCATAATCTATAGTGGCCATCACCCTTTTGGGGTTTTCTCCAAAAGCATACCGCGAGGTGTGAATGGTGTAGCAGCCAATATCCCAAAGGCTACCCCCGCCGTATTCCTTGATATTTCGGATATTCTGCGCATCGAGATTAAAGTAACTGAAAAATCCCTGGGCAATTTTCAATTTCCCCAGTTCCCCGTTTTTAATTCGGTCTACCGCGTCTACCCACTGCGGGTGGGTGTGTACCATAAAAGCTTCGCCCACTTTTACCTTATACTCATCTCTCAATTTCATCAACTGCCTTACTTCATTGGATCTTAAGACGAGGGGTTTTTCGCAAAGTACATGCTTACCGGCCCTGATGGCCTTTTCGGTCCACTCAAGGTGCATGTGGTTAGGCAGGGGATTGTAAATGGCGTCGATTTCCGGGTCGGCCAGCAACGCTTCGTACGAGGAATAGTGCCTGGGAATTCTGAGGTCTCGTGCGGCTTCTGCAGCGGCGTCTTCAGATCGCGAAGCTATGCCCACCACTTCGGCAAAGGCACACTGCTGCATAGCGGGTATCACTTGCTTCACACCTATCTTGGCCGTGCTGATCACGCCCCATTTTACTTTTCTTGTCATAATTATCAGGGTTAGGGGTCTTTCTGCGCACAAAAGACCCGTTTTTATCAGGGCACTAAATTAGGCTTTTCTGCTAACAGTTTCAGAGAAATTTGACAAAGGTAGCTATGAATGGAAATGCGGCTCTCTCAGGTTAAAGAAGCACTGATCATCCTGTTTTTTCCCTGCATATCACGCTTTACGATCACATTTCCAAAGCCCATTTGCAATAGTCGATCCCTTACTTCTTCCGCGCGATCTTCGTGCAGTTCAAAAAACAATTTTCCGGTTTCTGTCAAATGCACAAGGGCCAACTGTCCGATTTTTTCGTAGAAAAGCAAGGGATGGTAATCATCCACAAAAAGAGCTAAATGAGGTTCAAAATCGATGACCTGTTTTGACATCTTCCGCTGGTCGCTATCAGGAATATAGGGCGGATTGCTGACAATAACATCATACTGACCCGGGAGTGTTTGTAACTTGAGAATGTCCGTCTCGATAAAATTCACATGTACGCCGAGTGCTGCGGCATTGGCCTGCGCCATGTCCAGCGCATCAGGGCTCACCTCTATGGCATCTGTGTGTGCGCCAGGTATTTCCAATGCCAGCGAAAGCGCTATACACCCGCTGCCCGTACCAATATCAAGTATTTTGGGGTTAGCCATTTTCTGATCAACAATCCAGTTGACCAGTTCTTCGGTCTCCGGGCGGGGAATCAGCACATGGCGGTTTACCATAAATTCGCGCCCGTAAAACCATGCCCTGCCGAGAATATGCTGCACAGGTTCGTGGCCGAGCAGTCTTTGCAAGGCACTCTCCAGCGTGGATTTTTGGTTTTCTGATAGCGCAATGGCCTCGTTGACCACCAGGCGGTTTGGGTGGATGGACAGTAAATCTGTGATGACAATCCGGGCAATATTCTCCGCTTCCCGGTGATCATAAACACCGGTAAGCCTATTTGCTATATATTTGTGCAACTGCCGGGCAGAACCGGGGAGTGTTTTGGCCATGAACCTACGCGTAAAATGACCGACAAAGATATACTTTTTATGAAGAGGGCGATGGAGCTCGCCGAAAACGGAAGGGGAAACGTAAGCCCCAATCCGTTGGTGGGCTGCGTGATTGTATGTGATGATAAGGTCATAGGCGAAGGTTGGCACCGGCAGTACGGCGGACCACACGCCGAGGTAAATGCGGTGAATGCAGTAAAAGACAAAAAAATCTTGCCGGAATCGACGGTGTACGTGAACCTGGAGCCTTGCAGTCATTTTGGCAAGACGCCCCCCTGCGCCGATCTGCTCGTCAAACACAAGGTAAAAAGGGTGGTGGTAAGCACCCTTGACCCGAACCCGCAAGTAGCAGGGCGTGGCATGGCGAAGCTAAAGCAAAATGGCATAGAAGTGATAACCGGTGTGTTGGAAAAGGAAGGTGAAGCGCTCAACCGGCGATTTTTTGGCTTTCACCGGAATAAAAGACCTTATGTCATGTTGAAATGGGCACAGACAGCCGACGGATATATTGCCCGCGAAAACTACGATTCTAAGTGGATATCCAATGAATACTCCCGGCAATTGGTGCACCGGTGGCGCGGCGAAGAAGACGCTATCCTGGTTGGAAAAAATACCGCCCTCCTCGACGATCCGCAACTGAACACAAGAGATTCGGAAGGTAAAAATCCACTGCGGTTAGTGCTCGATCCTCGATTGGAATTGCCGAAGACCCTAAAAATATTTGACGGCACACTGCCCACGATATGCTACAATGCAAAGGAGAATGAATCGTTCCCCAATCTCGATTTTATAAAACTCAATGGAGGAGATACCATCGAAGAAATGCTCAAGGATCTTTTCCAGAGAGATATTCAGTCAGTGATGGTAGAGGGAGGGAGCAAGCTCTTGCAGTCGTTTATCGATAGAGACTACTGGGACGAAGCCCGGGTGTTTAAAGCGCCGGTTTCATTTGGAAGCGGCATCACTGCCCCTCAGCTGAAAAACGGGGTGCTGAACAGTGTTCAGGAAATGATGGGGGATAAGTTGGAGATTTATTATAAAAAGTAGATGGCCGAAGATTTTATCATATCAGGGAGTGAAAATAAAGCCGAAAAATACCAGGTGCTGGTTTCCCAGATCGAAGCGCTCATTCGGGATGAACCCAATGCCATCGCCAACCTGGCCAATGTAGCTGCCGCCATCCAGCAGACGTTTTCTTTTTTGTGGACGGGCTTTTACCTGGTGGAAGGCGATGAGCTGGTGCTGGGGCCGTTCCAGGGGCCGGTGGCCTGCACAAGAATTCTATATGGAAAAGGCGTTTGCGGTACCGCGTGGCAAAAAGGAGAAACGATCATTGTACCGGACGTGGAGGCATTTCCCGGTCATATTGCCTGCAGCTCGCTATCCAAATCGGAACTTGTAGTGCCCCTAAAGAAAGAGGGAAAAGTAGTGGCCGTGCTGGACAT
>CAYUJK010000269.1:0-5625 GCA_964444895.1 uncultured Roseivirgaceae bacterium | reverse complement strand
TCCATGTCTTTTGCCCCCGCAATCGTTTTTGCGACAGAGTCTTCATAGCCCCCGGTGCCGTCTATCAAATTTTTCTTGAGATCCTCTATATAAGCTACCAAGTCCGCTGTTTCGCTACGTACTTTCTTTGCGTCCTCCATCACTTTGACCTCTTCGGGCTTTTCGCCTCGTTCCGCTACCTGAGCGCTTATGTTTCGTACCTTATTTACATTGTCTGTCTTATACTTATCAATTTGCTGTTCCAAGGCCGAATTTATCTGAATAAACCGGTCGAGAACAGCGGAATCCACGTTAAGGGCAAGCATGGCAGTTAGTACCAAGTACATTAGCCCGATCATTTTCTGCCGTGGGGTTTCTTTACCACCTGCCATAGTCTGTTTGTGTTTTAGTTTTTAAAAATCAAATTAAGCTTTCATCGCGTTGATCATACCACCATAGATGGAATTGAGCCTCGACAGATTCTGTGTGAGTTTGTTGATCTCGGTTTTGAATTGCTCGGCGTCGGAGGTAGCCTGAGCCATACTCTCCATAGACTGGGTCAGGTTAGAGTAAAACTTGTTCATCGCTTTTATATGACTATTGGCATCCTGAAGCTCCATCTCATACACTGCGTTAAGAGCTCCGAGATTTTTGGTAACATTTTGCACCTGAGTATGGTATTCTTTAGAGTCTTTGGATGCATTGGCCATTTCTGCTGTGGCCGTTTTTGACACTGTAGCCATTTCAACCATCGAACTCACCGTTTCTGCATACGACTTGTTCATCTTGTTGATATTATCAGCTGCTGCTCTTACAGACTGAGCGTATTCATTTGTCGAAACTGCGGCATCTCCCAATTTGCCAAGTTTGCCAGTAGTTTCAGCCAGGTTTCTCATGCCGCGTCCAAGGCTATCGACCAATTCAGGACCAATCTTGTTGCTTTCAAGTAGTGTGTCGAGTTTCTTAGATACTGATTCTCCACCCGGTTTCAAGGCTCTCTTAGCTGCCATTGGTCCTTCATGATCCTCAGCGAGCTCAGGGTATACCTTTGTCCAATCCAACTCCTTATGAGGTGGTTCAAAAGCACTCAGGAAAAATATGATCGCTTCTACGGATAATCCAATACCGAGCATTGCTCCCGCTCCTTCGAGGTGAAGAAGTTTGAACATAGCACCAAGAATTACTACAGATGCTCCAATACCATAAACTTTTGGCATGATAGAGCCATATAACAATTGTACGAAACCGCCTTTCTTCTTGCTCATTTTCTTAAATTTTTTATGGTTAGATTATATTTCTTTAGTTTTTATGTATGTTAAAATTCACTTCCGCTAGACCTGCCCAGGTAAGTCATTGCACATCGGAAACCAATAAAGGCCCTTGTTGTATCTTTGTGTTCAAACGATCGGGTACCCGTTTCAAGGAAAAATGCAATATCCTTCCAGGAACCTCCCCTGATCACTTTCTCATGAATGTCATTGTCGTAGTAGGTGGGGTTCAGATCCCAAACCAATGGCACCGAGGCCGGGTTGAATGCATCTTCACACCATTCCGAAACGTTTCCGGCCATATCATACAGTCCGAAGTCGTTGGAAAAAAACGAATACGCGGGAGATGTATAAGCGTAGCCGTCATCGAAGTAGTTACCACGGCCAGGCTTAAAGTTGGCCAACATACAGCCTTTTGAGTTTCTAATGTAGGGGCTTCCCCAGGGATACTTCGCCATGTCTCGTCCGCCACGTGCTGCATATTCCCACTCTGCCTCTGAAGGGAGTCTGAAATTTGGCATGGCCCACTCGCCCACACTGGCGCGGTAGTCGTTCAGATAGTTCGTTCGCCAGGCACAAAAAAACCGGGCGGCTTCCCAATCTATACCCACTACAGGGTAGTCATCAAAAGCGGGGTGAGAGTAGTAGTACACCATTAGGGGATCTCCCATGTGATGGGCGAAGTCTTTGACCCACACCGTTGTATCAGGGTGCAATTCGCCCATGACGAAGTCTTCCCCTAACACCTGTAGCGAATCTTCCAAAATCACCTCCATGAACTGACGATACTCATTGTTGGTAATCTCTGAGTCGTCCATGTAGAATGGCCCAATAGTGATCTGTTTATTGAAGTTAATCTGGCTATGGGCAATGTCTTCATCGGCCTGTCCCATGTGGAATGTACCGGCCGGAATGGGGACCATTCCATACGGGATCACCATTCCCGTCCATTCCCGGTTAGGCACGCCCACCAGTTCCCCACGATCTCCTCCTCGTCCTCCTCCTAATAGCCCGCACGATTGTGTGATCAAAGCTATGGCAAGAAAGAACATAGTGGTTTTGCAAATAACACCTATTTTATTCATAACACCTTAATTAATGAAAAGATATAGAAAAATCTATTTAATATAAAATCTCATGCTAATGGTTAAAACTATCAAAGTGTGAATATAGTATTTTTATCCAATAATTTATATTTCATATTAAATAAATACAATTACCAATGTAATTTTTTAACGCATTTCACACATTTAATCCCTCGATATTAGTGCCTGAACCTCGGGGTCCGGGGCACTCGTTTGCCACCCTCGGTCACCACGGGTAGTTTATAACTCAGCTGTATTTCGTGCGAAGTAGGTTGTTTTGCCCGCTGTGCAAAGAGTATATAGTCAAATGCGTAGCCTACGCTTAACGCGTTGTCTTTCAAAAAACTATATCCAATAAGGGCTGTGGCTGCTTCCGAATTTCGGTATGAAAGTCCTCCCCATAACTTTTCTTTATAGGTAGCTATGGCGGAGATTTCAAAAGTGTAAGAAGTAAAATCCGTAGCAAAAATGACAGAAGGTGTAAGAACCATATCATAATTTACCTGATAGTGATATCCTCCGGTAGCCACCAGGTGATTCACCAGTGGATTTCTCAAAGAATCCGAACCGAAGTTAATCTCTGCATTAGTGATGTGGTTCATGGCAATTCCACCGAAGTACTTTTCGGCCTGGTAAAAGACGCCTACGCTGACATCGGGGCGCATTTGCGATTCGCGTCCTTCTCCGATGAGCGGATCATCAGGATGAATCGCCCGGTACTTATTAAAGTCAATGGCTTGGGAAAACACTCCGGCTCTCAGACCGAAGCTCATTTTGGCTTGCCCTATCACAAGGTGATATGCGTAACTGGCCTGGATACTCAGGTTGTTGAGAGGCCCGAGCCGGTCATCCATCACCATAAACCCTACTCCACTTCTAAATCGCAATACGGGAGCCGAGAAGGTAAAAAGGGTAGTTTGGGGCATCCCTCCTGCTACAACAGAGGCGCCCTGGTAACCGCTGTAACCCAACCACTGGGTCCGATGGAGAAGGGTCATTTTAGAAACACCCTCTACGCCGGAGTAGGCAGGGTTGTTATACAAATTGTTAAACATGTATTGAGCAAACACCGGGTCTTGCTGCCCATAACTGAAATGCACAACACACGAGAACAATATGACGAAAAGTGATACTCTCCCTAAATATTTCATAAGTGCAACAATAGCAATATCCATGCTCGAAAAATAGCAATTTTTGGACTTTAAATATTAAATGTAATATTTAAAAATTTGTTTTACTAATTTTTTCGGGGGGATACGGCCATTTGTTTACTGCACGCCATTCGCTTTTTTTATGTAAAGCTCTATGGCTCCGGTCATTGAGGGAGCATTTGGCATAGGCGCCTCAATATCAAGTGTTAAGCCCGCGTCTCTTACAGCTTTAGATGTAGTGGGGCCAAAAGCTGCAATTCTTGTATTGTTTTGCTTGAATTCCGGGAAATTTACGAACAACGAGTTGATACCTGACGGGCTGAAAAAGGCGATGATGTCATAGTTCACATTTGCCAGGTCAGATAAATCGCTGGCTACCGTTTTGTAAATGACCGCTTCGGTGTAGGTATATCCGTTCTTTTTCAGAAAATCCGGGATGTCATTCTTCCTGATATTCGAGCAAGGGAAAATGAACTTTTCGTTTTTGTGTTTCTTCAATATTTCGATGAGATCCAGGGCCGTTTTGGCGCCTGTAAAAATCTTCCTTTTCCGGATCACGATGTATTTCTGAAGGTAGTTGGCGGTTTGCTCAGAGATGCAAAAGTACTTCATTTCCGGGGGCATCTCCACTTTACTCTCTTTGCAAAGCCTGAAAAAATGGTCTACCGCATTTCTACTGGTGAAAATAACGGCGGTGTAGCTAAGTATTTCTATCTTTTGTTTTCTGAATTCTTTGATGTCGATGGGCTCAATATGGATAAAAGGTCTGAAGTCTATTTTTATGTTGTACTTACTTGCCAGCTTATAATAGGGACTGTTTTCATCTTTGGGTTCAGGTTGAGAAACAAGTAGGCTACTTACTTTCTTCAATCTGCTCTTGTCAAACGTGCTCATAGATTCTGTTTACTTTACGCGAAATCGGTTTTCAACTCAAAAAGTACTTAATTCCGATAATTATAGGCAATGTTTCGGTGGTGCAAAGGTAAGAAAATAAATGTACATTTTTAAACCCGCTCATTCTCGCGATCCTCATAAATATAAAAATCAGCCTTACAAACATGAAAACAAATGTGACGGTGAGGCCCGTCCTGATCATGCCGCCAGCCAGATAGGGAAAGCCAATCAAGACGATCGATGCCACGATAAGCAGTGCCATAAAAAAATTCATAGAAAGCCGCATGAACTCGTAAAAATAGTAGTTGGCTGAGCTGCCCAAATCGAACAATTCGCCCAGGTATTTGATGAGGATATATTTAAGAAAAAAGGCGATGAAGATGATCACTGATAGCAGCAGCCAATTCACAAAATCGGAATCGGCGAGGTATTTTTCGAAGGTAAAGTGGAAATCGGAATAGCGTGTCAATACCACCATTAAAAAAGAGATGACCGAAGCATGAAACAGGAAAATCAGAAGGTTGTTTTGTGCAAATAGCTTCAACCGGTATACGCTGTCATCTTTTATCCGTCCGGAGAGTGCTTGCTCTACGGAATAAAAATCCTGCATGGACTTTCGGTTTGTATTGAGCGTAAGGGCATAAAAAACCGCAAGCAGGAGCAAGATTATAAAGAGGTCGCTTCTCTCAAAAGTAACCCGCGGCTCCGGCGCCATCTTCATTCCCTGGCTTTCGAAAAAAAACGTTTCCGCAGATATCGTGGTAGAAAGCTGGTCGTACTCTCTCATTTCGGAAAATACTGTAACCAACACCTGTTCCCTGTTCAGCACCCGATACAGGCTGTCTACCGGCAGTCGGAAATTGCCCTGGCGTTCGGCAAAGCTGAAAATTTTACCATCTACAAACAAAACCGTTGGGTGAGGATGGCTGATGATCAGGTAGTTGCCCGCGTAGCGCGCGAGATTGAGCTTAAAGTGAATGGCTACCGGATCGGTATTATTGCCCTTTACATAGGGAAGGGAAGTTTCATTATCGTTGAAAAACCATTGCGAGCTGAGATCCGCCACCGGCTCAAAATCATCGCCATAGCCAGAAAGTGCAAGTGCCTGCAACAATACCAGGAAAAGTGTAATCTTACATCTCATGATCAAAACCTGCCGGTATAGCCAAAGTGTATTTTGGCCGAATTTATGGAAAAATTCTGGGTTTGGGATTTTCCAAAAGCAAAAATGAAATTGAAAATGCCGGT
>CAYUJK010000268.1:0-5638 GCA_964444895.1 uncultured Roseivirgaceae bacterium | reverse complement strand
AAGAGCCACAAAGACAGTGATCAAACGTTTGAGGAAGAAATAAAAGATGTGCCCAGGGGAGTGCTTATTTATGAAATCAATGGACCTCTTTTCTTTGGCGCTGCCCAAAAGTTTTTCGATACCCTGAAAATTATCAGCGACACCCATAAAGTTTTGATTCTGCGGATGCGAAATGTACCCATCATTGACGCCACGGGAATGAAAAGACTGAAAGACATCATCGAATTATTGGGCGAAAGGAAAATACAGGTAATACTGACCGCCGTAGCCCCGGGAGTATCTGCGGAAATCAAGAAAGCCAACGTGGTAGATGACCGGTATATAAAAGCAAATGTGGAAGAGGCAGTGGAAATGGCGAGGGGGATCGTAAAAAACAATAGAAAGGGCGCAGAAGGAATTTCTTTTTAAAAACCTTCTATAAAAATCTCACGAATAATGCACCCCCAATTCCTTCACCAATTCTTTCATCTTTTCTATTAAGGGCTCGGGCTCTACGATTTCTACGTTGCTGCCCATCATCAGGAACCACCTGCCTATATAGTCCAGGCTGAAAGCAGCAAACTGCATTTCCACCTTATTTCCGCGTTCTACCTCCCCCACCCAGCCGTGTTGGTACTTCGAGTCGCCGATGTAGCGCGTGATATCCCTGTGGATAAGTGCCTTCACCATCACCACATCGGTGTCGTGCTGCAGGCTATCCAGGTATTTGCTCAGCGAGAGGTGCTTTGACCGGTCGTAGCGCTCGTCCAACACCGCCATTTTTTCGATGCGATCCACGCGAAAGTCCCGGTAATCCTTCCGCAGCCGGCACCAGGCGATCAGGTGCCATTGCGAGGCATAGTAGCAAATGCCGACCGGCTCCACTTCCCGCTCGTTAAACTCTCCTTTGTAGCTCGTCCAGTAGTTCATGCGGATCACTTTTTGGAATGGCAGAGCTTCCTGGATTTTGGAAAGCAAGATATTCTGCGTTTGATCCCTGAATTGCCTGCCAAATGGATCTACCACTATCTGGCTGTCAAACACTTCTATTTCCTCTTTTTTTGTCTTATCCAGCACGGCCTTTACTTTTGAAAGGGCGCTGGTAAAATGGTCTTGCGAGTTCTTATCGGTATTTCTACGCATAAACTTCTCCGCTACTAAAAGCGACATGGCTTCTTCTCTGGTAAACATGATAGGGGGCAAATGATAGCCGTCTAACAAATAATATCCGTAACCCGCCTCTGCGCCAATGGGCACGCCCCCCTCTTCCAGCGCCCGGATGTCGCGGTAAACGGTCCGTAGGCTGATATCGAAGCGGTCGGCAATTTCGTGCGCCCTGACTACCTTTTTCGTCTGCAACTGAATGATGATGGCCTGTAGCCTGTCTATTCTGTTCATAGTACAAGTGGAAGTTGGAGGTTAGAGGTTGGAAGTTAGGAATTTGTATTCAGTAATCGGTATTCTGTATTCGGTTAATCTGATTACAGAACACCGAACCCCAAATACAACTCAATAACGATTAACCAATAACAAATAACTAATAGCGAACCTCCAACCTCCCGCTTCTAATTCAGTCCAATTTGAATTTCAGTGATATTCTCCGGCGAATCCGGAGCGATGTATCGGGTGTAAACTTCCCGGATTTCTTTGTTGTATTCTCTTCCTGAATTGAGGACTTCGGGAAAGATTTTGTCATACTCTTCCCCTATTTTGCGGATATCGCCTTTGTAAATATGTGAGGCGCAGGAAAGTGGTCCCCATTCTTTAAAGTCATATAGGCCTTCCAGGTTGCCTTTTTTTTCACCCACTACCATCCCGATTTCCAGCGTAAATTCTTTGTCAATATCGGACGTGCAATCCAGGTAGCGAAACTGCATAGGCGAAACTTCCTCAAGGCCAAGCTTTTTAGCTTCTTCCTGCATTTTGGGGATTTCGCGGTCGGCCACCTCCATTAGCTTTCTAAGGGTAGTCTTTTCCTGGTGATAAAATACGGTCAGGGGTTTTACATCTTTAAATTCCATAATTGTTGATTTTAAGGTTATTAATAATTCAACTATGGATCAAAGAAAAAGGGGGCTTATGACAAGGGTATGTCAGCAGGATTTTTTTTCATTTAAAAAAAGCGTTTTTTTTTTACTCGTAATCTGCTACGAGCAAGCGCCTGCCCTGTGCGGAAACTGCTGCCACGTTAAAAAACCCTACACACAGGCGATTGTCAATTTCTCCGTTCACGCGGATATTCGTAGGCACATTGGCCAGGGGCTGCGCAAAAAGCTCAGCAAATCCCCCCGGACGGTTGGTTTGAATGGCCACCTGGCCCAGAAAATCAAATGCCTCTTCAGTGATGGAGTGCATTTCTACATACAGCGAATCTCCATCTTCGTAGCTGGGTAAAAACTCTTCATTTTCATCCTCTTCAAACGCATTGAAAGCCCTGCGGATAGGCGCGATGAACACCAGCCCGTCTACATTACTTCCGCGGTTGAAGCCGGCATCATACGTCGTGATGATTTCCGAGGGACGTAAAAACGGCACACCGTTTTTCCATCCTTTCACCCAGTAGGTGTCGCCGGCGCCTTCCAGATCGCGCGACCAAAACTCTCCAAACCAACTATCGGGAAGTCCGAATGCCCCGCCCTCTTCGAAGTAAAAGCCTATGCTGTCAATTTCCGGCGTACGCCGCATCGCAGACTGCGATTCATAGACGCTTCCTTCCAGTTCTATCAGAAGCTCGTACGATCTTCCTACAGCGCCAAACCCTCCTCCCTCTGCCGGTGGCGTCCACAAGTACACACCTGCTTCTTCTCCGGGCTCAAAAAGATACGCCTCTCCCTGATCATCGGTAATGGTAATCGTAGCGCCGTTCACACCCGCAGGCCTTGCCTGGTCGAAATAAGGCTGGCTGCGTGTGAGACGTATGATCTGAACTTCAGGCTTGTTAGTGATCCATGCATCCACTACCAACACCGCGGGAACACTTCTCAATTCAGGAGAAATGGTGTCTTCACAGGCAAGGAAGGCCAGGCTGATAACTGCTATTGCTCTTAGTAACTTATTTTTCATATTCTTGCATTTTTAGGCAAAAAAGGAATGATGGAAGGGAACACTTGTTATTCCACCATTCCATTATTCCATTACTCCCAGTTTGGTTCTGTCTGTCCCGCACTTGTTTCGGGGGCTCGTCCAGGTTGGGGTATTCTTCATCGCTGTCAAAATTTGAAATTGTAAGAAATAGACGGAAACAAAGTGCCGATAATGGCCAGGCGGGTAGCCGTTGTTTCGGCTGGCACACCGGCAGGTCGTCGTTCGTCCGATTGCGAAAAATAGATGGAAAAGGGATTTCGTCGCGCATACACATTGTAAACGGAAAACACATACTCGCCCTGGAAGCGCCTGGGTTCACCTTTTCTGTTCACCTTTTTCCCCTGCAAGATGGCCGAAACATCGAGCCGATGATAGTCGGGTATTCGCACCGAGTGCCGGGCATCGCCATAAATGTAGGGTACGGCATAATCCTGAATGGCATACCGCGAGTCGGGAAATGTAGTGGGCGTGCCGCTTAACCAGGTGAAATTAGCGGATATGGTCAACCGCTCAGTCCAGTCGTAAGAAGTAGAAATTTTGAGATTGTGCCGTTGATCAAATCGTGTAGGGTACCATTCACCCCGGTTGATGCCGTCCACTTTTAGTTCTGTTTTCGCCAATGTGTAACTGACCCATCCGTTTAATTTGCCTTTCTTTTTTTTCAAATATGTTTCCAGGCCATAAGCCCTACCCTGTCCGCTAAGCAGATCGCCTTCCAGGAATTCATTGATAAGGATGTCCGCCCCATCGATGTAATCAATCTGGTCTTCCGTAGCGCGGTAGTACGCTTCGGCGGAGGCCTCATACTGATCACCTTTGCCGAGGTCTCTGAAATACCCCAGCGCCACTTGCTGACCGGTTTGGGGTCTTATATTGTTGGTGCTGGGCGTCCACACATCAAGAGGATTGGAAGCCACCGTGTTCGACACAAGGTGAATGTACTGGGTCATTTTGTTATAGCTGGCCTTTAGCGAGCTTTGGTCGTTGATGACGAAAGTAACTGCCGCACGGGGTTCAAAATTATCATACCGGGCTATCGTCTCTCCTGCCGCTGCCTCGCGGGTGCTGATCACCGGTCGCCTTTTTCCCACAATGTCGGCTTCGCCATAGTCATACACCGTACCCGCGCCGAGGTAGTGAAACGCAGAATACCGCAGGCCGTAGCTCAGCGAGACCCTCTCCCCTATTTTCTGGTCATTGGCAAGGTAGAACGCATATTCAACAGCAGTCTTTTCATCCAGGCTGATGTTCGTGCGCTCGCCATTGCTCAGGCCTGAGGCATTGGCCGGCGAGAAGCTGTAGCGGATCAGCTCGCCGCCAAACGAGAGTTCGTTGGCGCCATTGAGATAATAGCTGAATTCAGGTTTCAGGTTGTAGGTCTTGATGCGCGAGTCCCACTCGAACGCCTCCCGCTCAAAGTCGCCAAAACCCAGGGCGTAATCGTAATCGCTGAAAAAAGCCGTGAGGTTGGAAAAAAGCCGGTCGTTGTAGAGATGGTTCCAACGGATGGTGGCCGTTCTGTTTCCCCAGCTAAACCCCTGGTCTGCATCGAAGCGAAACACGTCCCTGCCCAGGTATCCCGACACAAACACCCGGTTTTTTGCATTGATGTTGTAGTTTCCCTTTCCGGTGATGTCGTAAAAGTTGAGGGCCGCTCCTTCCGCCAGCACATCGGTGGTAAGCTTCACCAGCACGTCTACATACGACCGCCGGGCCGCCACTATGAACGAGGCCTTGTCTTTGGCGATAGGCCCTTCCACCGAAAGCCGGCTGAAAATGGTGCCTATGCCGCCGTTGACTTCGAAGTCTTTGCTATTGCCTTCTTTCATGCGGATATCAAGAATAGATGATATCCGGCCTCCGTAGCGGGCGGGAATCCCCCCTTTGTACAGCGTGATCTCTTTCACCGCATCAGGATTGAAAACCGAAAAGAACCCAAAAAGGTGCGAAGCATTGTACACCGGCGCTTCGTCCAGCAGCACGAGGTTTTGGCCCACGCCACCACCCCTGACGTTAAAGCCCGACGCACCCTCACCCACGGTAGTCACACCCGGGAGAAACTGAATGCTCTTGATCACGTCAGTTTCTCCCAAAAAAGGCGGGATGGTCTTGATCGCTTTGGCGTCCAGCTTTTCCGTGCTCATCTCCGTGTTTTTCAGCCGGTCTCCACTTGCCGTTACCACCACTTCGTCTAACTGCTGCTGCTCCGGCCGAAGCTCTACGTCCAGCCGGGTGTTTGCGCTAAGCTCTACCGCGCGAACCTCCGTAGCATAACCCAGGTAGCGGAATTCCAGGGTGTAGCTTCCCGGCTCCACCGTGAGGGAATAGAATCCATACATGTTGGTGATGGCCCCGGCGCCCGAATCGCGAACGAGCACAGAGGCCCCTATGAGGTCTTCACCATTTCCGGCATCTTTGATGTACCCGTTCACGGTGATCTTCTGCTGAGCGAGCAGAGAAAGCGTCACAGAAAAAAGAAGAATGAATAGCAGAGAGATATTTTTCAAGACAAAGAGGGTTATTTTGTTTTTAAAACATCAAAACAATGAGGAGGACAAAATGTTTTGGCGGCGCA
>CAYUJK010000267.1:3726-5644 GCA_964444895.1 uncultured Roseivirgaceae bacterium | reverse complement strand
TTTTCCTTTATTCTCGCCTTTAATTCTTCCGAAAGACCGGCGTAGGCGTTGGGCTGGTAATCGCGGGCACTTTTCACTTCTTTTTCAAAGTAAGGCAATGATTTTTCAAACCCGGAAATACCCAAGTGCCGGTATGCCTTCTCCAATTGTTCCATAGGCGTCCGCACGAAGTCTTCGTACCGGATTTGGAATAGTTGCCCGGCAGGAATTTCCTTTTTATCCTTCAAAAACTTCCGGTACATTTTGGAATACGACTCCAGGATGTACGCCACAATCTCCTCATTTCTCACTCTTTGAAAGCCGGTGAGCGGCAGGATCCTTTCATAGAGCCTTTCATTGGACAGATACACCTCATACGGATGGCGGTGAATGTGGATAAACCGGGCATCGGGAAACAGCTCGAAGATCTCTTTCAGCCTGCCGGTATTGGCGGGGCTCTTCAGTAGCAGGGTTTTACCAGGGTGTTTGCAGGCTAATTTTTTCAGAAAGTAATGAAAATGTTTCTTCCAGTGACGGGCATAGCGGAGATCCTCAAAAACCACACTGCGGTCGAAATTCTCCATGATCCTTTTAGGAAAATAAAAGCCGTGCATAAAGGAGGCCTGGCACAGATTGCCCATGGCAAACTCTTCTTCCATGGGGCTGTCGATGGTGATTTTCATTTCGTCCTGCGGCCGGCGCTCCGGCATGGCGGCGGCGAGCATGTTTTTCATCAGCCTACCTCCCGTCAGGAAAATATTCGGCACCAACGCTTCGTATGTGGAACAGTAGGCCACCTGGGGGTCTTTGCTCAGCACGTAGTGAAGGTAGGTAGTGCCGCTGCGGGGATGGCCCAAAATAAATATCGGCGCATTGATCTGCTGCCTTTTTATTTTTCGGGAATACCGCAAATGCTCATACAGCTGAACCGGGAGATTGAGCAGGGTATTTGCCGTTAAAAACAAAACCTTAGGGATAAAACCCGGGTGAATGCGAAAGCCGTTTCTCGCCAGCAACTTCATCCAGTTCCAAAAATCAATACCCATCGCCGGGTGTTTGACGAGATGCAGAAAATCAGCTTTTTTGTAGGGGATATTCATGGATGTAGAAGTCGAAAGTTTAGCCACACAGGAAAATAAAAAGCTTCAATTTCAAATGACAAATTCCAAAAAACAAATAATTTCCAATGTTCAAATTTCTTAAATTCAAAATCGGGTACTTTCAACTTTTTAATGCGACAAGAAAATATTTTCCTCGATTATTGAAAAATCGCGATAGCATCTATTTTGCATCGTTGCCGTTCTTCACCCGGTTTGGAATTTTGTGCTTCAGTCATTGAGATTTATTTGTGATTTGTTTTTTGGAATTTGTTATTTCGACAAATACAACTTCATTGTACAGAGATGGCTTTTAAAATAAAGAACTTCTGCTTCCCGATGTTTGCCCTGCTGTTGCTTTTTCAACAGGCACAGGGCCAAAACACCTCAGTGGAAGGCTACATTACAGAAGAAGGCAGCGGTGAGCCGGTGATGTTTGCCAGCGTGGTGTTCAAGGGCACGTACACCGGCGCTACCTCTGATACCACCGGATATTTCAAGCTCACCATCAATACGGCTGAGATGGTGGAAGACACCCTGCTGGTATCGCTGCTCGGCTATTTTCCCAAAAAAATACCCATTAAAAGAGGTGAAAAGCAGACCCTGGAGATCACGCTGAAGCCAAGCTTTATGGAGCTGAGCGAGATCACCATACTGGCGGGCGAAGACCCTGCCTGGGCATTGCTCCGCAAGGTGATCGACCGCAAACCCCAGAACAACCCCGACAACCAGCGCAGCTACCAAAGCCGGGAGTACTCCAAGGTGCGCTTTGACCTCAACCATTTTACGGATAAGATCAAAAAAAACATTGTCCTCAAGCCCTTCGACTATATCTGGGAAAA
>CAYUJK010000267.1:0-3626 GCA_964444895.1 uncultured Roseivirgaceae bacterium | reverse complement strand
CTCATGGTAGACGGCGCCAAGCAATACCGCGTGGTGTTTGTGCCGCGCATGAAACGGTCGCTGGCTTTCACCGGCGATATGCTCATCGACTCGGCCACGTATGGCGTGAAGGAAGTGAGCCTGCGCTTCGACATCATGGCAAATGTAAACTTCGTGCGCAGCTACTGGGTGCGGCAGGAGTACGACCAGGTAGACGGGGAACACTGGATGCTTTCGAAATCGCAGGTACTGGGCGATTTCACGGTGCTCGAAAATGTATCGGACCTCACGGGCTTTTTTGGGAGAAAAAACTCTACGTTCTCCGACTATAAAATTAATGAGCCGATTAATGACAAAATATTTCGCGGAGTAGAGCTGGTGGAAAACACCGACAGCGCAACCCTGCGATCAAAGGAATTCTGGGAGAAAAGCCGCATGGAACCGCTCGCTGCAGAGGAAGTGCAAATATTTGACATGGTAGAGCGGGTAAAAAGCGACCCTAAGTTTATCGCGAGGAAAAACATCGCCCTGGCCATCTTTACCGGCTATATTCCTATGGGCAGCGCCCTTGACCTGGGCGACCTTTACACGTTTTACAGCTATAACCAGGTGGAGCGCTCAAGGCTGAAGGTAGGCTTTCGTACCAACAGGAACCTCGACTTTCCTGTAGAGGGAGCCGCTCACCTGGCGTACGGAACGTATGACGAACAATGGAAATACGGGCTTTCCACCGCCTACACCCTGGGTAAAAACCCGAAAAACCTACAGCGCTTTGGCATTTCCTACAAATACGACATTGAGCAGCTCAGCCGCAGCTTCAACCACATCGAGCTGGACCACGTGCTTACTTCATTTATCCAGATTGGCAGCAACGTCTCCCGCAACTATGTCACCGATTTCAGGGCATATTTCGAAAAAAACATCACTACCGGCCTCACCACACGGCTCAGCTATTTCAACAATACCATAGCGCCTACGGAAGGGGCCTTTTCGCTGCTGGATGACGAGGGAGACCCCACTACCCAGAGCGAATACAACGCAGCGGGCCTGGAGCTTACGCTGAAGTTCAGCTATCTGAACCGCGACTTGCGCGGGGCTTTTTACGACAAAAGCGACCTCGTGCATGCCTTCCGAAAATACCCCGACCTGGCTGTAAGCTGGCAAATGGCGGATCGCCGTGTCTTCAACTCAGAATTTGATTACCAAAAGCTCAAAGCAAGCCTTCGCCAGCAGGTGCGCGCCGGAAGATGGGGCTTTTTCGAGTACAACATCGAAGGCGGGAAAACCTTCGGTACCGTGCCCTATCCCTACCTGGACATCCCTTTTGGCAACCAGCTCGTGCTTTTTGACGACTATGCCTTTAACCTCATGAACTTTTTGGAGTATGCGGCCGATGAATATGTAGCCGTGCATTTCAAGCACCATTTTGAGGGATTGATCATGGATAGGATTCCCCTGGTCAACAAGTTGAAGTGGCGGAGTTTTGTGTTTGGAAAAGGCTACTTCGGAAGAATATCGGATGAAAACAACCAGGAAAAGTATCTGTTTCCTGTGGAATTGACCGGCATAAACGAACCCTACTACGAGGCCGGTTTTGGCTTTGAAAATATCTTCAAAATAGCCCGGATGGATTTCATCTGGCGGCTCACCGAAGGCGCCACCGGCCAGCAGGTGTATTATTTTATCGTGAAGCCCTCGTTTAAGCTGGGTTTTTGACGATGGTGGATTCGTATGTAAATTCGTGAAAAGTGGAGCTTAAAACTCCCGGAAATGTAAAATTACTTTAACCCAAAAAATGAAATCGTATCTAAACCTCTACCGGATTACTACGCTCACAACGGCAGTCGTGTTTGTTTCCATGTGTACGCCCTTCGAATCCTTAGCCCAGCAGAAAGAAGATTTTACCTGGCCTAACGGAGCTAAAGCCGCTATTTGCCTCACCTATGACGATGGGCTCGTAAGCCACGTAAACACCGTGGGGCCGGCATTGAACAAGTACAACTTCAAAGGCACCTTTTTTGTAACGTTGGGCTCACCTTCTGTAAGGGAGGACATCGAAAAATGGCGGTTGCTGGCGAAAGAGGGGCACGAGCTGGCCAACCATACGGTATATCACCCGTGCAGGAAATCGCGGTCTGGCCGCGATTGGGTAGCCGAACACCACGACCTCGACGGCTATACGCTGCCTCAGATCCTGGAAGAGGTCAAGGTGGCCAACAACTTTTTGTTTGCGCTGGATGGAGATCAAATGCCAAGGACGTTTGCCTATCCCTGTGGAGATGTTCACGCGGGAGGAGCCAGCTTTACGGATTCGCTTGGCGGGTACGTTTCTGCAGCCAGAGATGTATGGAACTACGACGCAGCCTTGCCGGCGGCGGCAGACATTGATCTGTTCCGGGTATCCTCATGGGCGCCCAATGGAAATGAAGGCCGGGAATTGATCGCCTACGTTGAAAAGGTAGTGGAAAGCAATACCCTGAGCACCTTTACCTTCCACGGTGTAGGCGCGGAGCATCTGGCCGTTTCCAAAGAGGCTCATGAGGAGCTGCTGCAATACCTGGATGCCCACCGCGACAAGGTTTGGGTGACCACCTTCCGCGAGGCGACAGACTACCTGAGGGAGAAGAGAGGGCGCTGATTCCGGATGCTAAGGTCATTCTCATATTTAGTAGTAATTGCATATTTTAATCCAAAATTCTGTCTGGCATGTCGGAAAGAAGATTGATTAATGTTGAGGAGTATTACAAGATGGCAGAGGTGGGCATACTTACCGAGCATGACCGCGTAGAGTTAATTCACGGAGAGATTATTGAAAAGAGTCCTATAAGTAGTAAACATGCAGCGGCTGTAAATCGCTTTAGTAATGTTTTGATAGACTTAATATTCGATTTTGCGATTGTTAGGGTACAAAATCCCATAAAAATCAATGCGATCAATGAGCCGGAGCCGGATGTAGTGATCCTTAAATACAAGGATGATTTCTACGCCGAAAAGCATCCCGGCCCGGATGATATCCATATCGTAATCGAAGTGGCCGACACTACCCTCGCCTACGACCGCGAGATCAAGTTACCATTATACGCCTCGGTGGGAATCCCGGAATTCTGGTTGGTAGACTTGGCGAAAAACGAAATAGAAGTACACCGTAGCCCTTCTGTAGACATTTACAAAAGAATAGAGATTTGCCGCCCCGGAGACAGCATCTACCTGCCTGCATTTGAAACTTCCGTAGAAGCAGATCTCCTGTTAGGCAACGCTTAAGAATCTGTATGTGCCAGCGTTTGTCCCGCTAAGAAAGGGTAGAATATTGTTTTCTTCTGTTCTTCTTTCTACTTTTAACTAAAATTTTGCAAGGCAATGCTTGAGAAATTACCGCCATACACCAAAAACTTCTTTTTCCTGGCCACGGCTTTCTTCCTGTTTTGGATGCTCTTTATCGACTCCAACGATTTTTACAGCCAGTATAAGCTCAGGAAAAAACTTAATACCCTGAGAGAAGAAAGAGAATACTATTCAGAGAAAATCGAAGAAGTAAAAAGCGACCGTGAGCAGCTTTTCAGCGACCAGGAGCAGCTGGAAAAATTTGCCCGGGAAAAGTACCTCATGAAAAAGGAGAAAGAAGAGGTTTTCGTGATTGTGGAAGAGTA
>CAYUJK010000266.1:0-5653 GCA_964444895.1 uncultured Roseivirgaceae bacterium | reverse complement strand
CCCCTTCATCCATGCCCTGAATTCCCCGGCTCTAGCTTTACTGACAAGCACTAATTCTGGAGTTTTCGGTGTTAGGTTTATGGCTAAGCGCCCGTTGAAGTACAGCTCTATGTCGCGGATGGCAGCCCTGTTTATGATGTACTGCCGGTTTGCCCGGAAAAACCGGCCTTCGTCCAGGCTTTCTTCCAATTCTTCCAGGGTGTGATCGATAGGGTATACCTGGTTTTTGAAAGTGCAGGCGTGTACAAGCCCCTGGTCAATAGAGAAGTAAGAAACGTCGTCGGAGGTTATGGGAATCAGTTTATCTTTATAGCGTACCAGAAATGTGGCAGTATGCCCCGAAGTGACGGTTTTAAATATTTGGGTAATCAATGTGGAGTCAATAGTTGCTTTGCGAAGCTGCTCGTATTTTCTGATGCTGAACGCCAGTGCTTCTTCTTTTATCGGCTTCAGCAAATAGTCGATGCTGTTCACTTTAAATGCTTCAATGGCATGGTGGTCGTAGGCAGTGGTGAAAATCACCGGAAACGTCACCTCCGTCTTCTGGAAAATTTCGAATGAAAGCCCATCGCTAAGCTGAATATCAAAAAAAGCAAGGTCTGGCGAAGGCTGAGTTGAGAGCCAGGTTACCGTATCTTCAATACTGGTGAGGATGGCCACTACGGTCACGTATGGCGCTACGTCTGCCAGGGTGGATTGCAGGTTATCAGCCGCGCCGGGCTCGTCTTCTACAATAATGACTTTCAGGCGTATCATATCAACTTTATTTTGACCTCAAAATGGGTGTCGGAGTGGGCTATGCTTATGGATTCGTGTCCGAGCAGTTCGTAGCGCTTGTTCAGGTTTGCCAGCCCAATACCGTGGCCACCGGCAGCCGATGTTTTCGGCTTAAGGGTGTTGCGCACTGTCAAATACCCACCTTCTGATAATATGATTACAGAAAGCGGGCTTTTTTCCGAGATTACATTGTGCTTGGTGGCATTTTCTACGAGTAGTTGCAGGGCAAATTGGGGGATCTTTTTACCAAGATCATCCGGTAGCACCTGCACATCTACTTTCATACCACTCCCAAATCGCATTTTCATTAAATAGAGGTAAGATTCCATAAAAAGTAATTCCTCCTGTAAACTCACCAACGGACTGTTTCTCTTATCAAGGGTGTATCTGAATCCTTCGGAAAGATGACTTACGAAGCGCACGGCTTCTTGTTGATTTTTTCTGATTACGCCGGCCAACGAATTCAGGGTGTTAAAAAGAAAATGAGGATTCATTTGGTTTCTCAACATGGCTATCTCGGCATCGTTTTTCTCCTGGCGAAGGGTGAGGATCTTGATTTTATCGCTCTTCATTCGTTCCAAAACGCGGTGTGCATATACAATGAGAATACACACGGAGCCGATTCCCAGGTTTCTGAAGAAGTGTATCGTAAAGAAAGCCCGCGGCATTTCTACGGGGAATACACTGCCCGAAATCTCCATAGATACCCAGGTAATCAGCGCCACCATTATGAGGTTGATAAGGACTACACACAGTCGCCTGAGCCAGGTGGGAGACTGGCCGAAAAGTTTATTCTTCCAGAAAAAATTGAACTGGAAAAATAGCATAGCGCTGATGAACGTATTTAGCCCGAGAAAGAGTAGCCGTCCCCAAATCTTACCGGAAGGTATCAGGCCCCGGAGCGCATCGGCCTGCTCAAAAAGCGACACCCACGGCGCCACAAAGAAGATGGCTAAGGCCAGGGATATGCTGATGCTCACCAAATACTTTTCATTCATAAAGCTTGTTTGTTTGCCGGATGTTAGTGTTCAACTTTCTAAAAAGACTTTTTTGAGAGACACAACAATTATCAAGTCGAGTTTCAAGACTCTCGCGTCTTAAGAATGAGGCTCTTTCGCAAATGTATACGATATTTATTGCTGAAGCTGAAAAACGGAGCAGTGAAGCTGAAATAGTTGCCGGTAGAGATGTCTA
This sequence comes from uncultured Roseivirgaceae bacterium, assembly GCA_964444895.1. Classification (GTDB taxonomy): domain Bacteria; phylum Bacteroidota; class Bacteroidia; order Cytophagales; family Cyclobacteriaceae; genus CAJXNP01. Next base: position 3,682 of record CAYUJK010000266.1, on the reverse strand, counting down.
TACAATCGGGGCGGTAGCAGAGTGATAGCTAAAAATTACAACTTTTTATTTGGACACTTTTACTTTTTTGTAATATAGCGTACCGTCCGCTGCGTAATGCACGCGATAAATGGAGATTGTTTCATTTATTTGTAAAAACTGAATGAAAAAATGTAGAAAAGTATGCCCAAATGGGGTTAATATTGCCGGCAAATAAATTGGCACTCATATACCTGGCGCGATGGACAAATTTGTGGATGTACGAAGGCTGATAGCCGAGAAGAACCCAAAGGTGCTTAAGTGGCTGCCCGGATTCGCCATCCGGTGGCTGGAGCGTTTGCTTCATCAGGATGAGGTAAACGCCTTTATGCACGCCAACAGGGACGCTAACGCCCTCGATTTCAGTACGGCCCTGATGAAAATGCTCAACGTGAATGCGTCGGCAGAAGGGCTGGAGAACATCCCGCGGGAGCCGAGCCCCTGCATCATAGTGGCGAACCATCCCCTGGGTGGCCTGGATGCCATAGCGATGATCCATTTGCTGCGGGAGGTGAGGCCTGATCTGAAATTCATTGTGAATGATTTTCTGATGAGTGTAAGAAACCTGCGGGAACGGTTCGTAGGTGTAAATAAAGTAGGAAAGACAGGCGCCCGGTCGCTACAAGACGTGGAAAATCAGTTTGCCAACGGCACCGCTACGGTAGTGTTTCCGGCAGGTTTGGTGAGTCGCCGGGTAAATGGGAAAATAGAAGACCTGACCTGGACGAAGACGTTCGTAAGCAAGGCCGTGAAGTATGGAAAGCCCGTAGTGCCGGTACATATTACCGGTAGGCTCAGCAACCGGTTTTACCGGCTGGCCAACATCAGGAAACGCCTGGGTATTAAATTTAATATTGAAATGATGTTCCTGGTAGATGAGTTTTTTAAGCAAAAAAATTGCTCTATCAGGTTTACAATAGGGCGTCCTATTCCCGCCGAGACATTTACCGGCGACAAGACGCCCCAGGCCTGGGCAGGATGGGTTAAGGAAAAAGTGTATCAGTTGAAAAATAGTTAAGGAGCCGTCATGGCAAGCAGTAAAAAACAAATGGAGATAATTCCGCCGGTTGACCGCCGATTGATAGAGGCGGAGCTTACCGATGAGGTGTTCGTTAAAAATACCAACAAGGCGGATAACAAAATATACATTGTGAATCATCACAATGCCCCGAACACCATGCGGGAAATAGGCCGCTTGCGCGAAATATCTTTTCGTTCTGCCGGTGGGGGTACGGGCTTGGAGCTTGATGTAGATTCACTTGACACCAACGAAAAATACTTTTACGAACAACTAATAGTATACAATCCGCACGACCGCGAGATTATCGGGGGCTACCGGTTTATCATTGGCAGCAAGGCCTACAATCCCGATACGGGAGACTATGTGCTCTCCACGGCTCACTATTTTGATTTTTCAGAACGTATGAAAACGGAATACCTGCCGTATGCCATAGAGCTGGGGCGGTCGTGGGTGCAGCCCATTTACCAGTCGGCTACGAACCCGAGAAAAGGGGTTTTTTCGCTAATGAATATCTGGGATGGCCTGGGGTGCCTGGTACAGATGTATCCCGATACGCAGTACTTTTTCGGCAAAGTGACCATGTACAACCACTACCACAAGGAAGCCCGGGATCTGCTACTCTCTTTTCTTAACCACTACTTCCCCAGCAGGCCAGATCTTTGTGTGCCCAAGCCTGAGCTGTATTCAGGCTTTGATACGACACTTTTCAAACAGCACTTTGGCGATAGCATGCCTTATGACGAAGGATTTCGATTGCTCAATAAGCTGATAAAAGAACGGGGGGAGTCTATTCCTCCGCTTGTCAATATCTACATGAACTTGTCGAACACCATGATCACCTTTGGCACGGCCCGAAACCCTGACTTTGGCGATGTGGAAGAGACGGGCGTGTTGGTGACCCTGCCCGACATCCTGGAAGAGGTGCGGGAGCGGCATATCAATTATTGATCGCTGACCTTAACTGTGAGGATATGTTATTCAAACAAATACACCTCAATGGTATTCTGGAAGGAACGATTACCTTGGCCTTTCGGAAATGGAAAAGACCCGCTGTGAAGCCCGGCGCCCTCATCAAGACCTCCATTGGCCTGGTGAAGATTGACCATGTTTCCGAAGTAGGTGTTGCTGATATTACGGAAAAAGAAGCCAATCAGGCGGGCTTTGGCAACCTTGGTGAGCTGACGAAACAGCTCCAGTCTGTGGCTGAAGGAAATATTTACCGCATTGGCGTTTCTTACCACTCACCAGACCCGCGCATAGAACTACGAAACCAGCGCACCCTAACCTCATCAGAATTTTCAGCGCTTGAAGCCAAACTGGCCCGGCTGGACCAATACAGCAAGCAGGGCAACTGGACAATGGAGATATTAGAAGCCATCCGTCAAAACCCGAGGCTAAAGGCGGCAGACCTGGCAAAGCTTACCAAAAAAGAGAAAGACTGGCTAAAGCTCAACGTCCGCAAACTCAAGAACCTCGGCCTTACCATCAGCCATCACCCGGGGTATGAGATTTCGCCTTTGGGGGCTGCATTTCTTGATAGGGTTTTGTAGCTTTTTTGCCCGGGCAATGAACCTGCAAAAGGCCTTACCTGTCTTAATCATCCCTCTACATTGTCGGTTTTACAGTGCTTCCGGATTCGAATTTTATGGTAATTTTACTACACTGCAGAGAGATTATCCTGCATATAATGTATTAATTGACGATGATGACACGAACCATTGCGATTTTCTTTTTGGGAGCACTCTTCTTCTTTGGCTGCCGGGAGACCGAGAAAAGCGAGGCTTTTGCCGAAATATTTGCCTTGACAAAGCAAAAAGATTACTTCACCGCGCATGAAAAGCTTCAGGAAGAAGCGCCTGAGCTTGCGCCGTGGCAGCGATCGGTGTTGGAGGCCCTTATTTTTAACGCATTTAATCAAATAGACAAATCAAATGAAGCTATTCGCCGGTTAGGAGACGAGGTAAGCAATACGCTTCCTGATTCCATTAGCCTTGCGCTGTTGGATGTGCAACACGACAATGCTGCCAAAACCTATCAGTATAGAAAAGCCAAAGAGGCTCTTTCGCGAATCATTGACCAACATGCATCTTTGCTTTCAGCGGAGCAGTCGAACGACTACCGCAATTCGCAAAAGCTCTGGACAATCCTCCAGGATCAGCCAAGGCAGCAAGTGGTGATTGCCGCGCCGCTGACCATGCAAATGACAAAAGATGCAGCCGGACTGAACAACCTGTCTGTTTCTGTAGATGGTGATACGGTCGATTTCATTTTTGATACCGGGGCAAATATTTCTACCGTTACACGGTCTACCGCAGCCAGACTATCCATGGAAGTATTACCCGATTCCATACAGGTGGGCACTATCACAGGGGCCAAAGTATACGCACAGTTGGCCGTATGCCCGACAATGAACTTGGGGAGTGTCCAAATCGGCAATGCTGTTTTCTTGGTTTTTGACGACGAGCATCTTGCGTTCCCACAAATAGGGTATCAGATCAACGGCATCATTGGTTTCCCGGTTATGGAAGCACTGGGAGAGATCCAGATAACCAGGGATGGCATGTTTGTAGTGTCGACATCGGGGCAGGGGGGCACCCCTCGAAACATGGCCTTTGATCACCTTACACCCATTATCCGGCTGGA
>CAYUJK010000265.1:0-5666 GCA_964444895.1 uncultured Roseivirgaceae bacterium | reverse complement strand
ATAGTGAACAACCACGACAGGGCGCTGATGCACTTCATCAATCCGGTGGATTGAGCTGTATCCGGGTGAAGGGGTAAGCGACTGTAAGATCCCTGAAAATTCAAGAAAAAAATGTGCCCACACGACAAAAATGGAGGCAATGTATAGCAAAAAAGTAGGCGAAATAGCCAAGACAAATTTCCGCAATAAACTCCAAATTGACCGGGCGGTTGCGGCGAGGACATATATAGATAAAAATTACGCCGAAAATTTAAGCTTAGATACCATTTCCAGGGCGGTTCATTCTTCAAAATTCCACCTCAGTAGAGAATTCAAACGACTCTATGGGATCACGCCAGCGAAATACCTGCAAGAGAAGCGGATTCAAGAGGCAAAAAAGATACTGATCAATAACGGCATGGTTTCAGACGCCTGTTTTTCAGTTGGCTATGAAAGTTTGAGTGCTTTCAGTATTTTGTTCCGAAGGATGACGGGAAAAAATGCTGAATCGTTCAAATCAGCAAGAATGAAGAAATAGTGCAAGCGACCATTGCAGAATTTTGCCAAAACAAAACATGGTAAAAAATGAAAATTACATTAACAAGCATAATGGTTGATGATCAGCGAAAAGCACTTGCATTTTACACAGAAATTTTGGGATTCCAGCTCAAGCGAGATATACCGCTTGGGGAGGCAAGCTGGTTGACGGTAGTATCACAAGAAGAGCCCGACGGAGTGGAGCTCCTGCTCGAACCTTCGGGTTTTGAGCCTGCAAAGGTATATCGTAAGGCATTGTATGAAGCAGGTATTCCGGCAACTGTTTTCAGCGTTTCTGATGTTCAAAAAGAAGTGGAACGCCTCAAAAGTCTTGGGGTTTTATTTACAATGGAGCCCCAGCAAATGGGGACTACGATATTAGCTGTTTTTGATGATACCTGCGGCAACAAAATACAAATTGCGCAGACGTTATGATGAACAAGAAGCAATATGCAAATGGGCAAAAGACGTATGAACAAGTAGGTGACCAACTCACCTACTTTTTTAAGGACGGAAAGATTAAAGCGCAAGGCGTTTCTGTCAACAATTTGATGCAAGGTGAGTGGAAGTTTTATAGAGAAACGGGGCAGTTGTGGCAAATTGGAAACTTCAGAGACCATCAAAAACATGGTAAGTGGGTTCGTTACGACAAACGTGGACATAAGGAATACGAAGAAACTTTTATAAATGGAAAAATCAGAAAATGAAGCATAAACACGATCAAACCGACGAATTAATACTACCTGCGGGAGTGGGGCGAGTCTACAACTGCGGTGGCATGACGGCGATTTTCAAGGCAGATGAAAATGAAACGGCAGAGAAATACAGCATTTCTGAATGGTGGTTAGAGCCAAACACCGACGGGCCAGGCGCTCATCAGCATGAAGAAAACGACGAGGTTTTTTATGTTTTGGAGGGCACAACCACCTTTCTTGTGGGTGACAAGTGGGTTGATGCGGACAAAGGAACATTTCTGAGAATTCCTGCCAAAACGCTGCATGACTTCAAAAATCGAACAGACCAAAAAACAGGTGTATTAAACTTTTTCATCCCCGGTGGCTTCGAACGAAATATGCCGGCGATAGTAGAGTGGTTTGATGAAAACAGATAGCAGGCGCAGAATGAACCAGGAAGGATGGTAAATATTCAGAAAGTAAAGGAAAAGGAACTATTTGAGAGGATTGCCGACCATGAAAAAGGGCGGAGTACTGAGAATTGGTACTTGACCTTTTTTATCTCGCCGCCGCGACGGGATGCCCGTCCGGATGAGGACAAATAGTACTGACAAAAGTGTTTTCAGTGTTTTTGGGGGCCTTACATAACGACAGTGGAGAATGGAGAAAAAGCTATCTAAACGCCTTGCAGATATTGTAGACGCACTGCCACTGAAAGAAGGGGTAAGCGTGTTGGAAATTGGCTGCGGGCCGGGCGCTATGGCAAGAGAAATTTATCGACGAATCGGTAAGGGGCGTGTTTTGGGTATCGACCGCTCTGCCAGGGCCATTCAGCAGGCGGTGTCAGGTTCCGAAGTGGAAATGAAGGCAGGCGGGCTTTCATTCAGGCAAGTGGCGGTGGAAGATTTTGCGTTGGAACCAAACGAAAAACCCTTTGATATAGCGATTGCGGTAAGAGTGGGGGCCCTGGACGGAAGACACCCGGAAATAGAGCGACAATCATTGCAAAAAATAGCCCGGGCGCTGACAAACGCCGGAAAGCTGTACATCGACGGAGGGAATCCTCTGAGACAAATACCGCTGGATGCGTATAGATAGTATTCTTACCAGTGGTAGTTCCGTGGAGGAACTAAATGGTTTTTGAGCGTTGCCTGTAACTTCGTCCCTGGGCTCTATACCTTGTGTAGAGTTATCCACAATAAAAATCAAATCGCATATATATGCAAAAAGTTAATGTCCATAAAGTAGCGTTGAAATTCTTCGATTTTGATTACTTGCCGGCTAAACTGACAGACGACTTGGGCCTTGAACCAACTAAGACAGCTTTGCAGGGTCAGTTGTATCATGTTGGGCCCAAACTTAGTAAGATTGAACGAAAGTGGTCTTGGAATTTTTGGATGTACCAGGTAATAGTGGAGAAAAGCAGATTCCAGATTGGAGATCAGATAGATGATTTTATAGAACATATAATCAAACCGCGGCAAGAAAAAATAAAAAATATTGCTTCGACCTGTTCAGCAGAATTCTCAATTGTTCAATACATTTACGATAGCTGTAATCCCGGACTGTTTTTCAATAAGAGTCAGCTAAAAGTTATCAGTAATATCGGGGTCGAAATTGACATAGACATCTACGTTCTTGGTAATGGAGATGGACCCGATGAAGACGACGACGCTCCAACGTAATCAGTCTTCACACCGCAGAATTGCGATTTTTGTAGTATCAAAATTCAATTTTGATTAATCACTCCCCTGGTTTTCAAAATGCTCGTTGTACATGTTGACGATTTGTTGCAGATTTTCGTACCTGAGTTGTTTCTTTTTTACTTTTTCTGCCAGGGCAGGGTAGTCGCTGAGGTATAGGGGCATCTTCTTTTTAAATTGCTTTTTCGAGAACCTTTCCGCCGCGCCGTCTCTTTCAACGCCCCAGTCAATCCTGGGCCCCACGGCGTATTGTTGCTGCGGGTTGCTGTAGTATCGGTAGAGGTTGATTTTTCCCGGCTCAATTACTTGCGCAAAGTCGACCGGGTAGGTGATAAACGAACTGAACCGGAAATTCTTGACAATGGCAAAGCTGTCGGACTCTATCACAAAGCAGCAGACATACTTGGTCGTAAACCGCGTCACCTTTGCGTCTCTGGTCGGCTTGTAGGAAATGGAGCAGTCGCCGTCTGATTTATCGGTAAGAAAGTTACCACCGTAGTGGAACTTCAGCAGTCCTTCTACTTTTGCGCCGTCTTTGGTGTAGAAATAGCCTTCTTTAAACTGCGCCAGGGCAGAGGTGCCTGCGATCAGGGCTAACAAGAAAAAAAGTGTCGATTTCATCATGGGTTATCGGTACGTTTGTCAGGCCTCAAAGTAAATAAATTTCGATTGTTTCATCTTATTAATTTGTCACAAAAGCCGTTACATACCAGACAGCAAAAATATTTGATAACCTAAATCACAGAAATGAAAATAGAAACACATGACATCGGGGGGATACAGGTAGCTGAAGTGGTTTCAGAGGAGATACTGCTGAGCAGCGCGCAAGACGGGCTTGATATCCTGGGAGATGTTTACTATCGGGGATTTGACCGGGTAGTGCTTCACGAGAAAAACATCACTCCGGTTTTTTTTGATCTGAAAAGCGGTCTGGCCGGAGAAGTGCTCCAGAAATTTGCCAACTACCGCGTAAGACTGGCCATCGTGGGGGAGTTCTCTAAGTTTACCAGCAAGAGTTTCAAGGATTTTGTGTTTGAAAGCAACCAGGGACGGCATATTTGTTTTGCAGCCTCAAGACAGCAGGCATTGGATGCGCTGTTGAAGTAGGGTGTGGAGCGCCGTTTTCCGGACGAATAGTTTCGGTGGGTACTCTTACAACATCCGGCAAAATAAACTTATACGCGTAAAACAAGTTCCCTTTTTCTGGGTTATGGTATAAATGACTATAATTGATTTTACATTTAATATTTCAGAGGATGAGTAAATTGAAGATCGCATTTTTGGCGCTGTTAGGCACGGCATTCCTTTCGTTTTCCAGCTGTGGTAATGACGAAGGAAGCGAGCCTGTACCCACCAGCGCGGAGATCACGGTGAAAAATACTGCCGGTGAGCTACAGCCGGGTTTAGTGGTGTATATGTTTGACCTGGCGCCGGCTGAGCCCGGTGGCCTGGATGCTTCCGGTGCACTGGCTTCGGCAGAAACGGATGGCAACGGGGTGGCGACGTTTGACCTTACAGGAATACCCCAGGTGGTGGAGGGTGACACCTTTCACTTTACCGCGATTGACGACTCCGGCGATGAACCACGGATGCTGGGCACCATCAGCGTCGTCATCAACCAGGGGCAGGCTGTCAAGCGTACCCTGATCGTAAAAGGCGAGGATGACTACCCCTACGGATTCATACCCACCTCGGTATCGGCCTCGCTGGCCATGAGTGAATACCAGCGGTGGCGAAATACCCAGGTGGTAGCCTGCGGCGATGGCCTCAGGGTAATCGCTGACCCGTCTAACGAAACCCGTGTAGAGGGGATCGGCTTTGGTATGCTGCTGGCGGCGTATGCCGAAGACAAGGCGACTTTTGATGGCTTGCACACGTTTTACAAGGCAAAGCGCACGGCTACGGCCAAGAACATGATGGCCTGGCTGGTGACCTGTGATGATATCGACGATCCGGGAAGTGCTACGGACGGCGATATCGACGTGGCTTTTTCGCTTGTCGTAGCCAGCAAACACTGGGGTAGTGCCTACCTCGATTCGGCCAAGGTAATCATGGATATCATCAAAGATAATGTCATTAAAACCTGTGTTGTGGATGGCGAAGATGTGTTGATAGTAGGTCCGGGATACTCGGGTGTGGCCTGGGGAGGCTGCAGCGAGATGGACATCATGTACCACACTCCGGCTTTCTTCCGGGTGTTTGCGACCGTTACCGGCGATCAGGTGTGGAACCAACTGGCAAACGACACCTATATCACGCTGAACAAGGGCGCCCACCCAACTACCGGATTGGTGCCCGACTGGCAGACGGCAAACGGCACACCCGGGCCGGGCTCACGCGCGGGCCACTATGGCTATGATGCATGCCGGGCTCCATGGAGAATTACCCTTGATTACCTGTGGAATGGAAATGCCGAAGCCGAGGCCTGGGCGAAGAAGATTGCCTCCTGGGCCAACCAGCAAGGCGCCACCAACATTGTGGATGGCTACGAACTGGATGGTACGCCTATTGGCGCCAATGGCCTGAACAGCGCCTTCCTCGGTGGATTTACCGTGGCAGCGATGGCCCACAGCCAGGGAATGGTAGAGACATTTGGCACAGAACTCAGCAAGCTGAACGATAACTATTGGTTTAACCTGAATACCCGGGTGCTGTACCTGTTTACCCTTACGGGTAATTTTTATGATCCGCTGGAAGACTAATTCGATTAGCGTTATTAAGTTATCAGAAAATCGCGAATCAGACTCGGTGGTCAGTAGATCTAATAGAGAGC
>CAYUJK010000264.1:2655-5680 GCA_964444895.1 uncultured Roseivirgaceae bacterium | reverse complement strand
CCAACAAAAAAATAGACTACAAACAAACCCTCACAGAAGAATTATCCAAGAAATATGGCGTCTAAATTATTCATTGATTCGGATGTGGTCATCGACTTTTTTACGGACAGGGAACCTCACGCTAACCCTGCAAGTGAATTATTTGAACTTAGTGAAAAAGCTGAAGTCCAGTTGTATTTATCCGCAATTAGTATCAACAATATCTACTACATTGTCAGGAGGTACTTGGGACATGAAAAAACCTTAGAAGTAGTGGAAGAGTTGACGAATATGGCCGAAATAGTCGCGACCACAAGGACAACAGAAATCACCCAAGCCTTGAAAAACGATTTCAATGACTATGAAGATTCTATCCAATATTCCTCTGCACTGACTATAGAAGGGTTAGAGGCGATTATTACCCGAAATGTAAAAGATTACAAAAATTCGGAAATTGCTGTATTCACCCCCTCAAATTACCTTAAAATGAAGGGAGTATGAGAATTCCCTCAAAGCCAGCTCAACACAAAAAAACCGGACTCTGCCGGTTTTCTTTTTTATTCTCTTTCGTAAATTTTCAAGTTATTTACCGAGCACTTTGGCTATCGTTACCCCGATGTCGGCAGGTGAAGCCACCACGTGCAGGCCGCACTCTTTCATAATCTTCATCTTGGCCTGGGCGGTATCATCCGCACCACCAACAATGGCGCCGGCATGACCCATTCTACGACCCGGAGGTGCTGTTTGCCCAGCAATAAAGCCTACCACCGGCTTAGGGTTGCCTTGTTCCTTTAGCCAGCGCGCTGCCTCGGCTTCGTAGTTTCCGCCTATCTCCCCGATCATCACGATGGCATCGGTTTCAGGGTCTTCCACCAGCATTTTCACCGCATTTTTTGTCGAGGTGCCGATAATCGGATCACCGCCAATTCCTATTGCGGTAGAAACGCCCAACCCGGCTTTCACGATTTGGTCAGCCGCTTCGTAGGTGAGCGTACCCGACTTGGAAACAATCCCCACCCTGCCAGGTTTAAACACAAAGCCAGGCATGATGCCCACCTTGGCCTCACCGGGTGTAATCACCCCAGGACAATTAGGGCCTATCAGCGTGATGTTCCTTTCTTTTACATATTGTTTGGCCTTCATCATGTCGGATACCGGGATACCTTCTGTAATGGCCACAATCACCTGAATTTCAGCTTCCGCGGCCTCCATAATGGCGTCAGCAGCAAAAGCCGGTGGCACGAATATAATAGAGACATTGGCGCCCGTTTTTTCCACGGCATCCTTCACCGAGTTGAATACAGGCTTGCCCAAATGGGTAGTACCACCCTTGCCGGGAGTCACTCCGCCCACTACGTTGGTTCCGTATTCTATCATTTGCTCAGCATGAAACGAGCCTTCGTTTCCTGTGAACCCCTGAACAATCACTTTGGAATTTTTATTTACTAGTACACTCATTATTCGATTATTTCGGGCAAAAATAGAACATTATCTTTCACCGGCAAAACAAATGCTTCACTGCATTCATTTGTAAAATATTGACCAAGTTGAAAATATTTTCTCATAAATTACCCCCTGGCAAATAAATGAAATGACCATGAACATTTTTATTCAAGAATTTCGCACCGAATAATGATTAAAATAAGTTCATGTCAGACTGAAGTGGCACGTTGCAGATTTGGAATCTCAGAAAATTTTTACCATTCTAAAATATAGCAGGAAGACAGATTGTTAATTTTTGCAGCACAAAAAAAGGACTCTTCGGAGAGCAATGAATAAAGAAAAAACAGGAACACCGGAAAATTGGAGGCATCAACTGCACGAAATCATATTCGAATCGGACACCTATGCCGGAAGATTGTTTGATATCGTGCTACTATTGGCCATTGTTTTGAGCGTGGTAGCGGTAATGCTGGAAAGCGTGCCTGCCGTAGAGGCTATCTGGGGCACCGCATTGCGTATAGCGGAGTGGGTGTTCACTATTCTATTCACCATCGAATACCTGGTTCGAATCATTGCACTTAAGCGGCCAAGATACTATGTTTTCAGCTTCTATGGCCTTATCGACCTGCTTTCTGTGCTCCCTACCTACCTTAGTCTTATGTTCGCGGGTACCCAGGCGCTCATCGTTATTCGCATATTCAGGCTACTGCGGGTGTTCAGGATATTGAAGCTGATCCGCTTTTTGGGGAGGCCAATGTCCTCATCCGCGCACTCAAAGATAGTCTGCCAAAGATCATTGTATTCCTTGTGGCTATCGTATGCATCGCTACCATCATGGGCACCACCATGTACCTTGTAGAGGGCCCGGAGCATGGATTTAAGAGCATCCCCATGAGTGTATACTGGGCAGTGGTTACGCTTACCACCGTAGGTTATGGCGATATATCGCCGCAAACGCCCCTGGGCCAATCCATCGCCACTATCCTGATGGTCATGGGCTATGGCATCATCGCCGTTCCCACGGGCATCGTTACGGCTCACCTCACCCGCCGAAATATGGAAGCCGTAGATTCTCCCGCTTGCCCCGAGTGCGGCAACGAACACCATGATATTGACGCCCGGTTTTGCAAGAAATGTGGGGCCAGTCTATCGGGCTGAGATAACCACTGGAATCATAATCCGTGAAAGACAAAGAACTAAATAATTGGATTGATGAAGATAGAAGTGTGGTCAGACGTGATTTGCCCCTGGTGCTACATCGGCAAACGGCGATTCGCAAAAGCGCTTGAGGAATTCCCAAACAAAAGCGAGGTAAGTGTAGAGTGGAAGAGTTTTCAATTGTATCCGTCTGCGAAGACAGACTTACGCCTCTCCACGTCAGAGTTTCTATCCAGGAGCAAAGGGCTTTCGCCATCTACCGTGAGCGATATGATCAATAACGTTACAAAAATTGCAAAAGAGGAGGGACTTGTTTATCATATTGAAAAATCGATAGTGGTCAATACTTTTGATGCCCACCGGCTGATACAAATGGCACAGAAGCAAAATCTGGGAGACAAAGCTGCGGAAGCGATATTCAAAGCATACTTTACCGATTCGTTAA
>CAYUJK010000264.1:0-2555 GCA_964444895.1 uncultured Roseivirgaceae bacterium | reverse complement strand
CTGGGAGACAAAGCTGCGGAAGCGATATTCAAAGCATACTTTACCGATTCGTTAAATATTGCTGATTTTAGCGTATTAGCCTCACTTGGCGAATCCGTGGGGATGAATGATTATGAAACATTGAAAATGCTGGAAAGTGACGCTTTTAGCGAGAAAGTGCGCTCGGATATGCTTGAAGCGCGACAGTTGGGAATAAACGGTGTGCCCTGTTTTGTATTCGACAGAAAATTTGCACTTTCGGGAGCACAATTGCCGGCTACATTTTCTCAAGCATTGGAAAAAGCATATAAAAACTAAGTATATTTGCGTAAAACCGAAATTATATTTGGCAAAATGCAAAATCCGGCCCTGTGTTAAATAATTATTAAATTCATAATTGATCTTTTTTTTTGAAATGTAAATTTTAAGATTTTCAATTTTTGACAGGAATTTCAGGTGTCGATGTATTTTTTAAAAATTAACCGTTAAAAATTTTTTAATCCATAGTCATATCTGTTAACTTTGTTTCAATGATTCTCTAAAACAGTTAGAGATTTCTCAAAAAAGAGAAAGTATTCATTGAAATATTGTAAGGTGATGAAATTGGCAGACATGCCCTCCTGTCTCGGGGGTGAAGGTCACGGGATAAAGATTATGCGATGATCAGGCATATTCCTAACTGCTTCGTGGAGGTTCGAATCCTCCCCTTACAGCAAACCTAATAAACTTCAAAAAGGAAGTTTTACCAGACTTGAACCTTTTTTTAAAAAAGGTTCTTTTTTTTGACATATTGTAAGGTGATGAAACTGGCAGACATGCCCTCCTGTCTCGGGGGTGGAGATCATGGGATAAATTGCGTGTGTTGATCAGACATGCCGACTAACTACTCCGTGGAGGTTCGACTCCTCCCCTTACAGCACTTAAAAGCTCTTGAGAATTCAAGGGCTTTTTTTTTTGCAGTCGGTAAAAACAGACTGCAATGGATAAGCTCCCTGAAAGAATAAACTCGCAATGCCTGACTGAGCCAGCTATCTATTGCAGTTCGGCTTCAGCCAACTGCCTGCTAAAACCAAACTGCTTGGGACACACAGCCCGCGACCAACCAAGGTAGTAAGCTTTCCGCTTCCAGCTTACGAATACACACCAAACCTCACTGAAAAACCGCTTCCAGTTCCTTTCTCAGCCTGGTTTGCGTTTGAGAGGGACTCTTAGCGAGGTACTCCCGGGCGCGTTCGCGGGTATCACCCGTGAGGCTACTGAGGTATTCTACGGCATTGCTCTTGCTAAATTGCTTTCCCGTTTTTTCAAAGAACTTTGGCTTCAGGTCGGTCCAGATGGCGGCATCGAACTTTTTGGTGATGACCCACTGCAATATTCGCGGCGCCAGCGACCTGATTTCCTGCCTGATGTGAACGGCGCTGTTCCGGATGTCTACAAAACCAATATCATCAATGGTGTCCGCGGCCTCGCGTTCCATCAGGTTTTGTCGCGCTTCATCCAATTCAGTTGTCAGCATTTCCGCCCAATACGTTTGTACTTCGTCAAAATGCGGATCAATCACCAGGGTAAGGCGCCCATCGCTCGCAATCCTCGAAAACTCAATGGGGAGTCGTGGACCGTCGGCCTTCCAGCTATCTGGTGGTACAGCAAGTGTGCGCGGGCTCCAAAGCAATGAACCCCAGGCCAAAACAGCTATTTTCATTGTCTTCTATGTCTATCGGTGGTCAATATGACTAAACCTTCAAGCGCGGCAACAGTTAATTAATTGTCCTATATCGAACAACGTACCTACTGATTTCGAACAATAATCTATGCTCCGCTGCCCGATAACGCCTCAAAATCAATGCACGGGCATCCGGCATATAAATTGACACAAAACGCATGACAAGGTAGCAATAATGATGTTAGTCTTACAAAAAATTATAAAAACGGAGAAAAAAGGGGGTCGAAACACGGTGCTGGAAAACATCACCTTTTCCGTGAACAAAAACGAATACCTGGCCATCATTTGCGATACCCCGGAAGCCAGGAATGCACTGGTAAAGATACTGACGCTGATAGATGACGATTATTTGGGCGACTATGTCTTCGAAAATGAGTTTCTGAACCTCAAAAACAAAAATGACCGAAAGGACTTTCGCCGTCGCCACCTGGGTTTGGTTGCCAGCAGCGTGAACCTCATCGACGAGCTCACGGTAGAAGAAAACATCCGGCTCCCTTATTTCTATTCAAAAAAAGTGAACGGTATGGCGGAAAGAACGGCGGAACTCGTCGATGAATTCAACCTCGCCCACCGGAAAAATTGCTACCCGAAGGATCTGTCAAGTCTTACCAAAATGCGTGTGGCGCTGGCCCAGGCCCTGGTACTTGCGCCAGAATTGCTTATTATAAACCACCAACCAAACGAACTTTCGCCCGAAGAATGCCTGGAGTTCGATGCGTTACTATCATCACTAAACAACAAAGGCCTCACGCTGATCGTGGTTACACAAGAAGAAATCCCCAACTGCTCCTTTCACCGCAAAATCCATTTGCATGGCGGAAAAATAGTGACGGGCATATCGGAAGAGAAATAG
>CAYUJK010000263.1:2832-5683 GCA_964444895.1 uncultured Roseivirgaceae bacterium | reverse complement strand
CACCAACAGCGGTACGACTACCGATTATGAAGGAAAGTACTCAATAACGATTGAAGAAGGGCAGTCTGAAGTTCTTATTTTTTCGTTTATCGGCTTTGTTACCAAAGAAGTGGCTGTAGGCAATCAGTCGATACTGGATGTCGTGCTTCTGGAAGATACGCGTGAATTGGAGGAAGTAATCGTCACGGCTATCGGTATAGAGCGCGACAAGCGAGCCACGGGTTATGCTACCGCTACAGTCAGTAAAGAACAATTGACGCAGAAGGCTGAGGCTGATCCCATCCGGGCCATGACGGGCAAAGTCCCCGGAGTGAACATTCAGGGTGGCGGCGGTGGCGTTGGTAGCAATACTAACATTACCATCCGCGGAAACTCTTCACTCACACAAAATACGCAGCCACTCTTCATTGTAGATGGTGTTCCCTTTGACAATTCGAGTTTCAACTCGGGCGATGCCGCCTCTATTGCAAGCGGAGCAACCGGAAACCAGTTCACCAACCGGGCTTTTGACCTGGACCCAAGTATTATCGAATCGATGACGGTGCTAAAAGGCGCCTCGGCGGCAGCACTTTACGGATCGCGGGCCGCAAATGGCGTCATCGTGATTACCACCAAGGCGGGGTCGAAAGGGAGTAAAAAGGGTTTGGAGATCAGCTTCAACTCTTCCTATTCATTTGAAGAAGTGGCGTCCTTGCCCGATTTTCAGAGCACCTACGGTTCCGGCCAGCACCAGAGCCTCGTGGTAGCATTCAATGGTAGCTACGGGCCGCGTTTTGACGAATTTGATTCCGTACAGCATATTTTGGACGCCAGTCACCTGTATGGTACGGCCATAGGAGAACTCTACCGCGGAAAGCGCGATGTATACCAAGCTTATCCGAATAACGTGTCTGACTTTTTTCAGACCGGCCATTTGTTAGAAAACTCCATCCAGATCAACTCTGGTGGGGAAAAGGCTAATTTTTCCGGCGGTTTTTCCCGAATGGACAACAAGGGCATTATCCCCAACAGTGAAGTAAGCAGAACGACCATGAATTTTGGAGGTAGAGGAATGCTGGACAATGGCTTTTTTATCAATGGCAGCATGAACTATGTAAAAACCGAACAGGCCACGCCCCAGGTGGCGCCAAGCCTGGGAGGTAATTCTTCGGTGGTAGAACGCCTCCTGTTTATGCCGCCCATGTACAACCTGTCGGAGCTTCCTTTTGAAGACCCGGTAACGGGCGCCAACGTATACCACCGCACCGGCGTGGATAATCCCTATTGGGTAGCCAAATACGCTCCCTATACCAGCGATGTAGACAGGGTGTTTGGCAAGGCTACTGTGGGCTACGACATCACCCCCTGGCTTTCTGTCAGCTACCAAATCGGGTTCAATGCGTACCAGGATGCCCGAAAGGATGTAGTACAGCGGGGGTCTGCCGATGTGCCCCTCGGGCGAATAACCATCGATGATATTTACCGCCAGGAACTGGACGGAAACTTCCTGATCAACGCCAGCAAAGACATAGCGCCGGAGCTCAACGCCCGGCTGATCCTGGGGCACAATGCTAACCAACGACTTACCCGTAGAAAACAGCAGGAAGGAAACGGCATTATCGTTTTTGGCAATAACAACTTTACCAATACTGCCACACAACGCGTAATGCGGGACGAGCTTTTTAAACAGCGGTTCCAGGGTATTTTTGGCGACCTTTCTCTTTCCTACAAGGACATTTATTTTCTCAATTTGGTAGGCAGAAACGACTGGTCATCCACCTTGCCAAAACATAACAGAAGCTATTTTTATCCCAGCGTCAGTGGCTCCGTCATCGCTACAGAAGCCTTGAATATCAAGTCAAAGCTGATCAACTTTGTTAAACTGAGAGGTGGTATTGCCCGGGTGGGGAATGACGCTCCGCCATACCAAACGCTTACCACGTTTGTAACCAACTCCAGTTTCAACCAAACGGAGTTCCCATTTACTAATCCCGGAGGCACCTATAATAGTCTTACTTTGTCGAATTCCTCGGGAACGGCAGATCTAAAGCCTGAGTTTATCACGGAGTACGAAATAGGTACGGAGATTCAGTTGATCAATAGCCGAGTGGGTATTGATTTTACCTACTACGACAAATACACCACAAACAGCATCATTAACATTACGCTGCCACCTTCTTCCGGTTTTTCAAATAAGGTGACCAATATTGGTGAAGTGCGCAACTACGGAGTTGAATTGGGACTCAACCTGGATGTGCTTGCCAGCAGGGACGGTTTGGGCTGGACCATCTTTGCCGCTTTCACCAGAAACCGAAACATAGTGGAAGATCTTGGCGGGGTAGACCAGATAATCGTGGGAGGAAGCAGCAGCAGAGCCCTTGTAGTGCACCGCGTAGGAGAGCCCTTCGGACAGCTATACGGAAACAGGATGCTTCGCGATGTTGACGGCAGCTTGCTGATTGGAAACAACCAATTGGGAAGACCGCTTCACGCCGGTCTTGGTGTGGTAGGCGATCCCAACCCGGATTATATTCTCGGTATCACCAATACATTTTCTTATAAGGGCATAGAACTCACCATGCTTTTTGATTATAAAAAGGGCGGTGACATGTGGTCTGAAACAGCCTACCAGATGTTTGCCCGGGGAGTGATTGATATTGGAGACCGCGAGGCCGGCAGGGTAGTACCGGGCTATCTGGCGAACGCCGAAGGCACAGGGCCACTGCTTGTTGAAGGTCAGCGAGTGAGGAACAACATCGTGATAGCCAACTACGATTGGTGGTTCACCGATAGTTTCGGGTTTACCAATTTTGCCGATGTGCATGTCTACGATGCGTCCGTCATGCGCCTTCGTGAGATCACGTTGAGCTAT
>CAYUJK010000263.1:0-2732 GCA_964444895.1 uncultured Roseivirgaceae bacterium | reverse complement strand
GACCCCAATAACCCGTCGGACGCCAATCCGGCGTTGATATTGCCTGCCGCGCAGACCGGCTATGTGTCGGCGACGTTGAGAGACGTAAACCGTGCCGCTGCAGCTTTTGTAGACCAGATTCACCATCCTGACTACGGCCGGTGGAACATGACCGAGAGTCATTTCAACAACGCCTGGCGCGGGTTTTATGCAGAAGCGTTGCAAGACCTGGAAGTACTGATAGAGAAGGCGGAAACACTGGAACTCAAAGGGTATTCCGGTGCGGCCAAACTTCAGAAAGCGTACGTTTATAGCTTACTGGTAGATATGTGGGGAGATGTGCCTTTTTCCGAGGCACTAAAAACAGACAATCCCAGATACGACTCGGGGGAAGCTATATATGAGGCCGTGTTCGAATTGATCGACGAGGGCCTGGCCGACTTGCAAAGCTTTACCCCAAACCCGGTAGATATCAATCCTTTGGCCGATGTCATATACCAGGGCAACATCAGCAAGTGGATGTTGATGGGGAATTCGCTCAAGCTAAAGCTACATCTTCAGATGCGAAAAGTAGATGCCGCTGCCTCCGCTTCGGCGATCGAGAGCCTGATAGCCGGTGGAATGTTGATCAGCAACAATGCCGACGACTTCCAGTTTTCTTTTGGGTCAGGGATAGCGCCTCAAAACGCTCATCCCCGCTGGATCAACGACTATAATGCCGGTAGCAGAGCGGGGTATTTTGCCAATCACTTCCTGCTGAAGATGATAGGGAGCAGCGACAGAAGGCCCGAGGACTATCAAAAGTTGAGCCCCACGGTACAATATGGCGTGAGGGATCCCCGGCTGCGGTACTATTTCTTTCGCCAGGTGTTGGCTCAGCCAGAGGGCTCTCCCAATATACCCTGTGAGTTTAACCAGCTTACCTGTAACTACTACTATACCGGGAACGGCTACCTGGGTAGGGATCGTGGCGACAACAGCGTTACTCCGGCAGACGTGCCCATTGCTACCAAATGGGGAGTGTATCCCGTGGGTGGCATCTTTGATGCGGACAACGCCAAGGTGCTGACCGTAAACGACGGTACGGGGCAGGGGATCCACCCGATGATTACGCATTTCATGGTGAAGTTTATGCTGGCCGAAGCCGCCCTGGTGCTGGGCACCACCGGCAACCCGAGGGCGCTGCTGGAGCAGGGCATGAGAGCTTCTGTAGAAAAAGTGATGGCCTTTGGTGAATCCCGGGACAATGTGCCCGCAGCGTTCAAACCGACACAGAAAGATATCGACGTGTATGTAGAGGCAGTATTGGCTAAATATGACGCCGCAGATGACGAAGGAAAGTTGGAGGTGATTATCGATCAGGCCTACGTGGCAAATTTTGGAAACGGCATCGAGTCTTACAACGCCTACCGCCGTACCGGGTATCCGCTGCTGCAGCCTGTGATAGAAAATAATGAGGCGGGGCCATTTCCGAGAAGGTTGATATATGTAGTAGACGAGATCGGGGCTAATACGAATGTGCCCGAAGGAAGTAAGATTGCGGAGCCTGTGTTCTGGGATAAATAATTGTTCAATTTTTAAATGATCACGACGATGACTAAAAATATTAACCTTTTTGCCGGTTGTTTTCCGCTGTTTTTAGTGGCCTCCGGATGTTATAACACAGAAAAGCTGCCCGCTCCCGATCCGGAGTGGGCGCCGGTAGCGGTAGTGGAGTGGACCGACGCCAACAAGTCTTTTTACAATATTGAAGACATAGAAAGTGCGGAGTTTGAATACAGTCTCTATGGCGAGGATTTTGGCTATCCCGAATGCGAAGTGGTGGCCATAGATGTATACCTGGCCATGAACGGACAGGGAAAAAAGCTGTTTGAAACCTATACTTCGTTTCCTGCCATGGTTAATCTTCCGGCAGCGCAAGCGGCGGCGGAGTTCGGGTTGGAGACAGAAGACCTGAAAGTTGGGGATGTTTTTACCTTTAGCTATGTGGTAAAATCCATCGACGGCAGGGTGTTTGACCTCTATGGAAGCAATATATGCAACCTGATACGCATTGAGGGGATATGCCATTTAAATGCCTACGTACTTACGCCTTCCATCCCGCTGGCCACGGTGCCGGCGGCAACCAGCAGCTTTAGCCTGGCCGATATCGATGAATCGGGCGACGATACTTTTGCTTTTGATTTTGACAAGCGGGATTTTGTATCCGTTTCCTTGTCAGACGTGATGGTTGAGCTGGCGCTCACCGATTCAGAGGGCACTACGGATTTTGAGCTTGTAAAAACCGTGCCGGCGGCATCCATACCATCGGTCATATCTATTACGGCCAGCGAGGCAGCGGCGGTTTTTGGGAAAACAGCCAGCGAGTTGGAGGAGGGAGACAGTTTTACGGTGCGATTCAATTTTGAAACCGACAAGGCTAGCTTCTCCAATTATGGATCGGCCTTGTGTGGGGTCAATTTTCCAGGTTCCATTGTGCATCCGTTTCATCACGGCACAACGGGCGAAATACCCAATCTCGGATTTGGAAACCCAATGGGCACATCCACTGCACCGCCAAGCACGACTACATCGGGTACTTGTAGCCTTGTTATACCGGTGACGATTTGATCTTAAACCCAGATTAGGAGTCGCTTAATCTGCCCTACGGGTTGACGAAAAACTTTGTTTTTGTCAAGGTTAACCCTGACAAAGCTCCGCTTTCGTCAGCTCATGACGATTACTGTCAGAGTCAGGCATTTATCGCCTGACCC
>CAYUJK010000262.1:0-5691 GCA_964444895.1 uncultured Roseivirgaceae bacterium | reverse complement strand
CGAACCGGTTTCCCTGGCCATAAAACTGGTCATCCCACTTGTCAAACGCTTCGTCCAGTACCAGCATCCCGTTGCGGTCGCACCAGTCGAGAATGGATTCATCATGTGGATTATGGCTGAGGCGAATGCCATTGCAGCCAAGCCTTTTCAATCCCTCCAGGCGGCGCTCAACCCCCCGCTGAAAGGCGGCAGCACCCAGCGGCCCGAGGTCATGATGGATGTTCACGCCTTTTACCAGCACTTTCTCCCCATTTAATAGCAATCCCTTGTTGCGGTCAAATTCGACCGTCCTGATCCCAAATGTAGTTTCGTATACATCTACAACTTTCCCACTTTTTATCACAGAACTCACCACTTTATAGAGGTGAGGATGTTCAAGTCCCCAACGCTTTGGATCGGCTATCTCTGCGGACTGCTTATAGATATAAAGTTCGCCCACCGATAGCGGCGCTGTATTAATCAACTCCCCTATTTTTTTCCCTTCGGGGGAAATGATTTCCGATTTGAGCGTAACTTCCAACGATTCAGCATACTCATTCACCACCTCTGTTTCGATGTGTAACGTCGCCCTGCTATCAGAAACAAAGGGTGTAGTAACGTAGGTGCCATAGTGATTTACCCTGGCAAAGCCGGTAACATGCAGCCATACATTCCTGTATATCCCCTCGCCGTTGTACCACCGGGAGCTTTCCATATCGGTATTGTCGTAGCTCACGGCTACGATGTTTTCCCTTTGTACCACTTCCGTTATATCCACAAAAAACCCCTCATAGCCGTTCAATTGATGAGCCAGGTGCTTTCCATTCACATAGACGTGGGCGTCGCGGTAGATGCCCTTGAACTCCAGGAAGATTTTTTTCTCTGTGAAATCCATATCCAGGATCAGCGTCTTCCTGTACCATCCTTTCTGCCTTGGCAAAAACCCATTTTTTCTATCGGAATTCAAACTGTCTCTAACGAAAGGTCCATAAATACTGGCATCGTGAGGCAGATGAACCGTTTGCCATTTGGAATCGTCAAATCCGGGAGTTTCAGCGCCTGGAATGTCCTGCCGGATAAATTTCCAGTCAAAGTTGATCAATTCCTTTTGTCGCTGAGCCAATACAGGCATTGCGACAAGGCACAAAAACAAAGCGAAAAAAGATACTTTCATGCTCGGGATCATTTTGGTAGGCACTAAAAATAGGAGGTTGAGGGAAAAAAGGTATCCTGCGATGTCGGGTAGACGTATCGCGACTTTGATTTTCAGGAAAAAAAGAATATGCCATTCCCACTACCCTACCAATGACGTAATACACACTTCGTGAATCCGAAGGATTCGAATGTTTATAGCTAAGAGACAATATGAAGAATTCGACCCCGTCGGGGTCGTACCCTCAATCCTCAATGTGTATCTATAAACATTCCACGCTCTCGGCGTGGCGACCAGACAATCTGCTACGTCATTAAAAATCATCCGATTCGCAGAATTGTTACGACTCAGCACGACACCCATTTTGAAACCGACATGAGCCTCACTTGAGATTGAAGACACAATTAGAAATTAATTCTTAAATTCCTGCCGAGTTATCAAACTTTTTACCTGGCACTATGTACAACAAACTTTTGCTCACTTTACTTTTAAATTTAGTGATCACAGGAGCATTTGCCCAGTCTGTCACACAAACCGTACGGGGAAGGGTGATCGATGCCGATTCCAAGTTTCCGCTCATCGGAGTTTCCGTTGTTTTATTGGCAAACGATTCATCGATGATTAAGGGTGTCACTACTGACGAATCGGGCTACTACCGCATTACTGACGTGCCTTTGGGCAGGCAAACACTGAAATATTCCTATATCGGTTATAAAAATGTAATTCTGAGTAATGTGATGGTAACATCTGGCAAGGAAGTGATCCTGGATGTTTCTTTGGAAGAATCGGCGATGTCGCTGGAAAGCGTAGAAGTGGTGGCATCCCGGAGCGGGGAAGCGCAAAATGAAATGGCCGTAGTGAGCGCGCGAGCCTTTACCGTAGAAGAAACCGACAGGTATGCCGGCAGCCGGGGCGACCCGGCACGCATGGCGTCTAACTTCGCAGGAGTGCAGGGGGCCGACGATTCCCGAAATGACATAGTGATTAGGGGAAACTCACCCCAGGCTGTCTTATGGCAGTTAGACGGCGTGAATATTCCCAACCCAAACCACTTCAATATTCCCGGTACGGGTGGCGGGCCGGTGTGCATTATCAATAATAAAATGCTGGCCAACAGCGACTTTCACACAGGGGCTTTTCCAGCAGAGTTTGGAAACAGCATTGCCGGAGTTTTCGACCTCAAAATGCGCAATGGCAACAATGAAAAGCATGAGTTCAGCGGCATGTTGGGTTTCCTGGGTACGGAAGCTTTTGGCGAAGGGCCTTTATCGAAAGAAAAAAAGTCGTCCTACCTCTTCACCTACCGCTACTCTACCTTGCAGCTCTTCAGTTTCATGGGCATCGACGTGGGCACAGAGGCGCTCCCGCGCTATCAGGATGCTTCGTTCAGGCTCAACTTTCCCACAAAAAACAATGGCAACATCTCTGTTTTTGGGGTGGGTGGCATTAGCAATATCGACATCGTCGTAAGCGATCAGAACCAAAATGACAGGAATATCTATGGCGAAAACGATCGCGACCAGTACTTTGGATCCAATATGGGTGTGGCGGGCGTTTCATTTTCCAAAGCCCTGGGAAATAGTGCATTTGTGAAGGCCACATTAGCCGCTTCAACCGAAAAAATCCACTCGCGCCACCATTATATTTTTGGCACCGTAAATTCCGAGGGGTTCTACGACATCGATTCCCTTCCACAGATATTGGGTTATACCTTCCGGCAAGAAAAATACAGCCAGGTAATAACGTACTACAACAAGCTGAACAGCCGGAACACCCTGACATTTGGCTTCAACAACGACCTCTATCACTTCCATTTTCTCGACAGCGCCCGGCGAATATTCCTGGGAGATCCGCCATCGCTGGGGCCTTTCAATGTGCGCTGGAATACCGACGACTTTGCATACCTCGTGCAGCCCTACCTGCAGTGGAAGCACAAGTTTGACGATCGCCTTTCGATGGTGCTGGGTTGGCATGCGCAGTATTTTACCCTGGGAAACAGCCTTTCTGCGTTTGAACCGCGGGCTGGCCTGAACTGGAAATTTTCCGGCAACCAATCGCTTAATGTAGGAGTAGGACTGCACAGCCAGATTCAGCCCACATATACTTATTTTTATGAATTTGAGGATTCTCAAACGGGCGTCACTGCGGCGCATAACCGCAACATGGGCTTCACTCGCAGCGCCCAGGCCGTGCTGGGATACGACAGGGTAATCGGAGAAAATATGCGTGCAAAAGTGGAAACATACTACCAGTATCTTACCAACATCCCGGTGGAACGTGTTTCCAGCTCCTTCTCAATGGTCAATACCGGGTCGGGTTTCACGCGGATATTTCCCGACTACGGACTGGTGAATGAAGGTACGGGAGAGAATTACGGAATTGAGTTTACCCTGGAGCGGGCTTTTCGTCGCGGTTATTTTTTCCTGGTAACGGCTTCGCTGTTTGAGTCGAAATACAAGGGCAGCGACGGTGTGAAGCGCGATACTGATTTTAATGGAAACTATGCGCTCAACGGGCTCTTTACCAAGGAGTTTAAGGTGAGAAAAAACAACCTCGTAGGTGTAGGCGCCAATATCACGGCTGCGGGAGGACGCCGCTACGGTCCGGCCGATTTGCAGCGATCCGAAGAACGGCAGGAGGTGATTCCCATTGATGAGCTGCGAAATAGCCTGCAATTCCGTCCGTACTTCCGCGCCGACCTGAGGATCAACTACCGCATCAACCGGCCCAAAGTATCTCATGAGATAGCCGTAGATTTAGTGAATGTGTTCAATGTACAAAATGTACTCAAGCTCACCTGGGCGCCAGACGATCCCTTCAACCCCGACCCTGTCAACTCCATCCGCGAAGAATATCAGCTTGGCTTCCTGCCTCTGTTTTACTACAAATTAGATTTTTAGATAGCTATCAACTTTGACAGAGTTGGCACAAAAAAAGTGGAGCCGAAGCAATTTAAATCGGGAACAATTAGCTAAATTTCATTCATAAAAAAGCGGGTATAGCTCAGTTGGTAGAGCGTTAGCTTCCCAAGCTAAAGGCCGCCGGTTCGAGGCCGGTTACCCGCTCTGAATCCTTCCTTAGTTTTTTTATTCTCTGCGTTGAACTTTGTGTCTTAATGGCCATAGCCACGAAAGTACCAAGATCGAAGTCAAACAAAGGTACTGGGTTTATATTCTTGGACATACCTTTTTTATACATGCAACAATCGGTGGGAGCGATCTTCTATGCCGTCTGAAAATCGCTTATTAGCTTTTAATTTGATGCTTTTTTTTGACCGGAGGCTTCATTTCTCTCACATCCATCTGACCGCACTTTCGCGCATCTCCTGCCAGCGGTCCGATGGTATCACCGGAGCCAGCAATCCCGCCGGACCGGCAGAGAGCGTATGGGTAGGCTCCGGTCAGGCGGCTTCATGAGCCATGCGCTTCTCTTTGCATACCATTTAGCGATCATTTCCTACACCAGCTACTGTCACCAACCGTATTTTTTTGTCTCTTCATCATTTCTTTGTGCCTTCGCGTCTTCGTGGCTACCAGGCATATTGTATATTTAAGTTTTGAAAAGAAATCAAAACACAAACCTTTTGACTTAATCATACCGATGAAGACACTTATTCAAAGAACATCACTCGTATTTACTCTCCTGGTAGTCACCACTCTTCAGCACATCTGTGCCCAGGTAAAGCTTCCTCACCTCATCAGCGATGGCATGGTGCTGCAGCGTGATGCAGAGTTAAAGCTGTGGGGCTGGGCCTCTTCCGGGGAAAAGATATCGGTTAAATTCAACAAAAAAACCTATAACACGCTGGCCGATCATGCTGGAAATTGGCAGGTAACACTGCCCGCCCAAAAAGCCGGTGGACCCCATACCATGGAGATTATCGGGAAAAATGAAATCACCTTGAAGAATATTCTTATTGGCGATGTGTGGCTATGCTCCGGTCAATCGAATATGGAACTGAACATGCAGCGCGCCGCCCCACTCTATGGCGAAGAGATTGCTAATTCTGCCCATGAATTTATCCGATACTACCGCGTGCCCTACAAATATGATTTCCACGGGCCGGTAGGTGACCTACAAGGCGGTGAATGGCAGTCGCCCGATCCCGAAACGGTGCTAAGCTTTGGTGCGGTAGCATACTTTTTTGCCAAAGAGCTTTATGCAAAATACAAAGTTCCCATCGGCATCATCAACTCTGCCATGGGAGGTTCACCCATCCAGGCCTGGATTAGCGAGGACGCATTGAAGCGCTTCCCGGAGTATTATGATGAAACGATGAAATTCCGCGACGCCGATCTGATAGAAGGTGTAGAAAAAAGTGATCGCGCCATGAGCCAGGCCTGGCACACCAAACTTGGGCTATTGGACGAGGGCTACCGGAAAGGCAAAACACCCTGGCGCTCGCCTGACTATGACGACGCAGCATGGCCAACAATGGAAATCCCCGGTTATTGGGCCGATGGGCCTTTGGGCCCGGTAAACGGTGCGGTGTGGTTCAGAAAAGAATTTGAAGTCCCTGCCTCCATGGCGGGAAAGCCTGCCAAGCTGCTGTTAGGGCG
>CAYUJK010000261.1:0-5700 GCA_964444895.1 uncultured Roseivirgaceae bacterium | reverse complement strand
GGGTGTTGATATTGACACCCGCCTTGAGGCCTATTTGGTCTTCGAGGGGTTGGGATTGGGATTTATTTATGATATTTACTATCAACAAAAGTAAAATTACAGATATTCGGTTCATAAATGCTTAGAAGTAGATGTATGGGTAGAATCGCATCCCTTTCTTTTTTCAAATACATCGGTAATTTAGGAAAATGTATTTCAAATACGAGTTCCATTGTGGATTTTGCAAGGAAGAGTCAGTGTCTCAAGTTGCTACATTTGACCTATTCACAAATCGGTTCGATAAAAAACTAATATTTAGTAAACTCTCTTTTCAGCTGAGGTTTTGTGATGGCAATGAATCAAATTAAATCTTTGGTCGAAAAAATAAAAATAAGATATCATCTCCATTACCATATCCGACCATTTCTAAATAAAAATCTGAAAAGGACTACCAGCAGTGAGAATACCATTTGTGTTTTCAGTTTTATGAGAAGTGGCTCTTCTTGGTTGGCAGACTTAATTAGTAGTATACCTAATTCATGCCTATTTGACGAGCCCTTATTTTCAAACACCATAACTGATCCAAATACACTACCAACCTATCACACATGCAAGGTTAAGCAAATTGCAGAGCTTGGCTTTTATTTCTATCAACCAATTCCTAAGAATGAAAACTGGCCCGAAGCCCAGGCCTTCTTTGACGATTTGTTAAAAGGAAAGGTTTTTTCGTACAACTTATATGCTCGCAATAATTTTGCATTCCTAAGAAACGCGGAAACTTTTGTTTTTCAGTTTAATCACGCCAATCTTTTATCGAGCTGGTTAAGTGCCCGATTTAATTTTCTTTCCGTTTTTTTACTAAGAAATCCATTTGCTACCATCGCTTCGATCCTAAATTATCCCCCCACGAAACTTCTAAAAATCCAAAAAAAATGTACCATCCCTGAATTTAGGTACAACAACATTTTTAAAAGATATGAGGAGATTTTGGCAAGAGTAAAAACCGTAGAAGAGTATTACACTTTTTTATGGTGCATCAACGTTATCGAAGGTCCAATTAAAAATCGAGGGAAAAATTCTTATACTATCTTCTATGAAGACATGCTCCTAAATTTCGAAAGAGAAATCACCAATCTATTCTCCTTCTTAAAACACCCCCTACCAAACTTGACAAGAAATCTACAGTACCTACCAAGCATTTCGACAGAAAAAGACTCTTTTGAAAGAATTGTGAATAAAACTCAGCTCCATGCTTGGAAAGAGATGCTAAACAATGAACAAGTCAAAAGCATTTCAAAGATCTTAGAACTGTTTTGCATAGACTTCTACAATAAAGATTCAATCCCCAAAAGAGAACAATTCTGTGTGTCTAAAATTAACACAAATGAATATTAGGTTTCCATCTACGCTCCCACTATGTTGAGCCCCGCAAACATATTCGTTATCCCATCCTGGTATCCCTCACCACAGCACCCCCTCGCCGGGGTCTTCTTTTATGAGCAGGCCTTGCTATTCGCGAGGCATTACCCCCAATGCCAAACAGGTATTAGTCATTGGGGCCAGAATGACGAGCGTTTGTTGTTATGGCGCAGAGACCACCTTTTTAACTTTTGGAAAATTTGGGAAGCCCAACGTCTGAAACCGTCTCATGTTTCTCTGAGCAAAAATGTAAACGAATATTATGAGCCCGCTTTCACCTGGTCCATGAAAGTGATGCATGGAAACATGGACGCAATTATCCGGGCGAATGCGGAAAACCTAAGAAAGTTCGAAGCTGAAGTTGGGAATGTCGGACTAATCCACGCGCACGTCGGCTACCCGGCGGGCTACATCGCGATGCAGCTAAGCAAGATATCGGGCATTCCATACATCATCACCGAACAAATGTCGCCATTGCCTTTTGAGGACTACGTCGATAAGAAAGGCCACTGGATGAAAAAACTGCGCCTCGCCTACCAGAACGCGGCCCGCATCATAGCTGTTTCCCATGCAATGGAGGCTCAACTGAGGCGACAAGGCTTCTCTCATACAGAATGTATTCACAATTTTATTGATGACGATTATTTCAAGCCTGTAACTAAATCAAAAGCTGATACCGTTGAATGCATGGTGATTGCTCGAATGACACCTCAAAAAGGCATTGACATCCTGCTACAATCCCTTGCTGCTATCAAAGAACAAATTGGGAAACTGAACTTCACCATAATAGGAGGCGGAGAATGCCTGGAAGAATACCAGCGCCAGGCGCTAAACCTTGGACTGGAAAACAAAATCAGTTGGAAAGGTGAACAAAGTCGCGAAAAGGTAAAAGAATATCTGCTACAGTGCGACCTACTTATTCTCCCGAGCCGCCATGAGAGCTTTGGCATAGCAGTGATTGAAGCCCTGGCCTGCGGCAAGCCATGCGTGGTTACGCGCTGTGGAGGCCCGGAGGAGATTGTTTCCGGCGAAGTGGGCCGTGTGGTGGAAAAAGAAAACCCCCAGGCGCTGGCAAAAGCCCTCATTGATGTTGCCCGGAACCTGGACCAATATCCTGCTGCAAAAGTGCGCGCATATTTTGAAAAACATTTTTCCGCAAAAATGGCCACTTCCCGGTTGGTGAAAGTTTATGAAGAGGTTATCAACGCGGAAAAGGCAATCTAAACACCCTTTTCATTGGTGCTATATGGCCATGCCCCTAAGGAAAAGCATGCGCTTCGACGTTCCTTTTTTTGCTGCTATCCCCGGCCAAAGACAAAAATTTATTCAAAATGCCTTATCTTTGGCCAACCGCGTAACACATGATCCGAAAGCTTTTTCCTTCTGACAAAAATTATCTACTTCACCAAGTACAGGAAGAGACCAGAGACGCACTGCTTACACACCTCATCGACCAGGTAAAGGCCTTTTACGAACAGCACCACAATCCGCTTGGCCTTGTTGATGATACTATTCTGAAAATCCGGCAGTCGCGGCATTATCCTCTGCAGCCTTTGCACCAATTTTATTTCGACCTGGCAGCCATCTATCGCTATCATTTCGGAGAAGTACAGTTGGAATTTCTTTTTGATGGCCGCACACATGAAGAGAAATATGCTTCGGATTGGGAGGCCTATTTTAAGCGCTCAGTAGCAGGCTATTGTCACAACCTGCATTTTCTAAAAGCTGTACTGGAGATTTCAGTATTTCATCCAAAAGATAAAATCGCGCATCTGGCCGGGAACCGCATGAAGTACTTCATCGAACAACAGTTCGAACTAAAGGTGTACAAATACAAGGGCATTCAGAAACTCAAAGCCTCCTGATATCTACTGTTCCCCGGTACACCATCTGTGCAGGCCCCTTCAGGTACACATGGCAGAATCGATCGCTATCCACCGGGCTAAAACGCACTTTCAGCTCTCCGCCCAGGGTTTTCACATTGATGGAGCTACGCCCATTCATACTGCCGTATGCGATAGCGGCAGCGGTAACGCCCGTTCCACAGGAATATGTTTCGTTTTCTACCCCCCGCTCATACGTACGGACAAAGATGACACCATCGCTCACGGACTCCACGAAGTTCACATTTGTTCCCTCTTTTTTGAACCTGGCGCTGTTTCGGATTTTCATGCCATTCTCATACACGGGGAATTTTTCCACATCGTGCACGAACTTTACGTAGTGAGGTGAACCGGTATGCAAAAAATAGTCGCCTTCTATTTGTTCCATTTCTTCTACATCCGGCATATTTATTTCTACCTGGTTGCCGGTGAGCTTTGCTTTCAATTCGCCTTCGATCGTTTGAAAAGTGCACTCCTGCCTTACCATGCCCAGAAACCCTGCAAAGTGGACCGCGCACCGGCTACCGTTACCACAAAGGCTGGTCTGGTAGCCATCAGCATTGTAGTAAACCATTTCAAAATCGGCAGTACGATGGTCTCTGATGAGGATGAGCCCGTCGGCGCCTATGCCAAACCTGCGCTCGCACAGTCGCCTTATCAGGTCGTGTGCATCCAGGTCAAAATCTCTTTCGCGGTCATCGATCATGATAAAATCGTTGCCCGTGCCTTGGTATTTGTAAAACTCCAGGTGGTCCATGTGTGTCGTTTCGTAGTACAAAGGTAAAACAAAAAACCCCGACAAGTCGGGGTTCATATTTTGGTTAGAATCTTTTATTTCAATTTTTCTTTGATCCTTGCCGCCTTGCCCTGTCGACCTCTCAGGTAATATAGCTTTGCTCTTCTTACCTTGCCCTTTCGAATCACTTGTACCGATTCAATGTTTGGCGAGATAACAGGGAACACCCTTTCTACGCCTATTCCGCTTGATACTTTCCTTACGGTAAATGTCTCGCCATTAGTACCGAAATTTTTTCGCTGAATCACAGTACCCTGGAAGTTCTGAATCCTTTCCTTATTACCTTCTTTGATTTTGTAGGCAACTACTACCTGATCCCCGGCCTTGAATGCTGGAAATTTCTCCCTAACCTGGGCATATTCCTGTTCGATCAATTTAATTAATTCGCTCATCGTTTTCAGCTTTAATCCCTTCCGCTCTCATACTGAGGGACAGGGGGTTAAAAATTTGGAGTGCAAATATAGAGAAATTTATTCGTAATAAAAGAGGCTCCCGCTAACTTTTATTTGGACATTAAATAATTTTTTACAGCCTCGTACAGGCTATCAGAAACATAGTCTGCCGTTGTGTCTTCCAACGGATTAGCTATCAAAATCGTCTTCAGCCCCACTTTCTTTCCGCTCAGTATGTCTCTTTCCCGGTCACCCACTAACCACGACTGGCTGACGTCAACCTTATGGAGTGCTATGGCTCGCTCCAGCATCACGCTGTCGGGCTTTCGCATGAGCGACTCCGAGATGCGGGGGTGCCACCGGCAAAAGAAAATATCATCGATCATGCCGAGGCTTATTTTCTGCATTTTGGCATGGCAGGCTTCCATGTCTTCTTTTGTGTAGAGCCCCTGAGAAATGCCCGCCTGGTTAGTCACCACGATCACTTTATAGCCCCGCTTTTTCAACTGCCCTATCGCGTCTGGCACCCCTTCGATCACCCTAAAGTCGTCAGGGAGAAAAGTATACTCGCCGCGTTCTTCGTTGATCACCCCATCTCGATCCAGAAATACACACTTGGAATACATGTCTAACTATTTCGTTTTTCTTTTGCGTTATACTATTGAAAGCGCACTCTCATGCTACCGGCCTTCTGAAACTTGGGCAAAAATAAAATTAAATCCGTTATTTGCAGATGGATATGCAGAACTCGGGGGCGCGACCGTTTAAGGAAATTAGAAAACGAGTGAACTTCCCCAATGTGTTAAAAACTGAAAAAACTGATATGCTGTGAGCCGTCATTTAGTCATCATCCCCACTTACAATGAGAAGGAAAACATCGAACTGATACTGAGGGCGGTATTTTCACTGGAGCAGGAATTCCATGTGCTCATCGTAGACGACGACTCTCCTGATGGCACAGCTGCCATTGTTAATGGCCTGGAAGGAGAGTTTTCTGGCAAGCTTTTTTTGGTTAGCAGAATGGGGAAGCTGGGCCTGGGGACAGCCTACATTGAGGGTTTTAAATTTGCCATTGACCATCTTTACGACTATATCTACGAAATGGACGCTGACTTTTCGCACCAGCCTGCTGATTTGCTGAAACTCCGGAAAGCGTGTGGCACTGATGGCTACGATGTGGCCATTGGCTCACGATACAAAACAGGGGTAAATGTAGTCAACTGGCCCATGA
>CAYUJK010000260.1:0-5713 GCA_964444895.1 uncultured Roseivirgaceae bacterium | reverse complement strand
TGGAAGTAAATGACATTAAAGCAAAATTTGATATAAAAGAATTGGAGTTGCAGTCGCTGCTTGAGATCACGCAGGCGATTAACAACAACCTGTCGGAGGATGCACTTTATAAAATCTACAATTTTACCATCCGGGCAAACCTGAACATCAGCAAACTGGCCCTCTACGTATTGGATGACGATTGGAATTGTAAGACCCACTTCGGCACGAAGAAGGATTTCTCAACTATTCCCTTTGATCACAGGTTTCTCAACTATACCCATATCAAGTCCATTGGATGTAATTCCGACGATCCGTTTTGTGAATTTGAAGTGGTGATACCCGTGGCCCACAAGGAGAGGAAGCTGGCTTTTGTTTTTATCGCCTGGGAAAAGGAGCATGGCGCCTCGGGAATGGTCAATACCAATTTTATCCAGGCATTGAGCAACATTATCATTGTAGCCATTGAAAACAAGAAATTGGCCCGCAGGCAGATGGAGCAGGAAATGTTCAGGCGCGAGTTGGAAATTGCCCGAAACCTGCAGCAATTCTTGTTTCCGAAGGAGCTGCCCTATGGCGATGACCTGAGAATAGCCGCCTACTACCAGCCCCATCATTCCATTGGTGGCGACTACTATGACTATATCCGCATTAATGACGACCAGTTTTTATTTTGCATAGCGGATGTCTCCGGGAAGGGAATCCCCGCTGCCATGCTGATGTCTAACTTTCAAGCTTCGCTGCGAAGCATGATTCGCCAGAGCACCTTATTGCAGGATGTGATCAGGGAGCTTAACTTTCAGATAATGAACAATGCTAAAGGGCAGCACTTTATCACTTTTTTCGTGGGGATATACGACAAAGCCCGAAGCAGACTAAAATATGTGAATGCCGGCCACAACCCTCCGTTACTCATAGACCAGAGTGGCAAGACCCAGCTACTGGAAAAAGGCACCACGATACTTGGAGGCTTTCACGAGCTCCCCTTTCTGGATGTGGGCGTGCTGGAAGGACTGAACCGGTTTTTGTTTTTTTCCTACACCGACGGACTGGTGGAAATTACCAATTCTGAAAATGAAGAATTCGGTGCGGACCGGGTGCAGGACTTGGTGGAGAAATTTAGAAATAGGGATGTGAAGGAACTAAACCAGGCTGTTATTGACGAAATGAATAGTTTCAAAGGAGATAAGCCGATGAAAGACGACATCACGCTGCTATCTGTGGGAGTAGAAAATAATGTTGAAAGCCGTTGAGATTCTACAAAACGCCTTATTTGGTCAGGACATTATTTAACCGCTACACATGGAGAAAACCAGGCGACGAACAAGTAATATACCTGACGTTTGACGATGGGCCCATACCCCGTCTTACGGACTACATCTGCCAGGTACTGAATGAATACCATGCAAAAGCTACCTTTTTTTGCGTAGGTGAAAACCTGCGAAAACACCCCGGGGAAGCTGAGCGGTTGATAAAGCAGGGCCACGTAATCGGCAATCATACCCACCATCACCTGAAAGCATGGCAAACGAAAGCATCAACCTATCTTAATGATATAAAGATGTTCGAACGTGAATTTTGTGGTAGGTTTGGGGCGTCCTCCTATTCCTGGCTTTTCAGGCCTCCGCACGGGCAGCTAAGGCCAGGCATTGGGCGGGCGGTACGGAAGATGGGCTATGAAGTGATCATGTGGGATATTCTCAGCTATGATTTTGACAGCCGTATTGATCCCAGCCTCGTGCTGCCCCAGCTCACGGCGAAAACGGCGCCCGGTAGCATCGTGGTGTTTCATGACAATTATAAAGCGGAAAAGAACCTGAAGCGGATATTGCCAGCATTCATATCACATTTTGCCAACCGTGGGTTTACGTTTGAAGCACTGAAAAAGAGGTCTGGCGTTAATGAAATAAAAAATTGAACAAATGCTGATTGATACACATGCACATATCTATTCCGAGCAGTTTGCCAACGACATCGACGAAGTGATAGGGCGATCGAAGCAGGCGGGTTTGACAAAAATATTTATGCCGAATGTCGACAGCGAGTCCATAGAGGCTATGCTTGCCGTAGAAGAGAAATTCAAGGGGTACTGTTTTTCCATGATGGGACTTCACCCCTGTTCGGTAAAGGAGGACTTTGAAAAAGAACTCGAAATAGTGGAAACCTGGTTGTCGCGCAGGCGTTTTAGCGCAGTAGGAGAAATCGGCACGGACCTCTACTGGGACAAGACTTATTTTGATCAGCAGAAAGCAGCGTTCAATTTTCAGATGGACCTGGCCATCCAACACCGGCTACCCGTGGTGATACACTGTCGTGAGTCGATAGATGAGACCCTGGAGCTGGTAGAGAGGAAGCAGAATAGTGAGTTGCGAGGCGTTTTTCACTGCTTCACGGGCTCTGTAGAGCAGGCTGAGAGGGTGACTGACCTGGGGTTTTACCTGGGGATAGGCGGTGTTGCGACCTTCAAAAACGGGGGACTGACGGAAGTCATTCAAAAAGTTGACCTACATTCTATTTTGTTGGAAACGGACAGTCCATATTTGGCTCCGGTACCTTATAGAGGAAAAAGGAATGAACCCGCGTATGTGAAGCAGGTGGCAGATAGGATAGCGGAAATAAAAGGGATTGGGCTACAGGAAGTGGCGGAGCGTACTACAGCAAATGCGTTGAAACTGTACGAAATACTCCCGAAATGATAATAAGGGTTTTCTCACAATGAATACCAATTGGTTTTCCGGGAGAAGCTCCATCGTAGTGTTGGTAGCGATGTCTGTACTAGTCATAGCAGACAAATAAACAGCTAAATTTTATGAATGAGAAGTATCGCATAATTAATATCAACTATACCAATAAAAAGGCGCCGCAAGCCGATGTCCTGATCATATACATGGGAGGAACCCTCGGAATGGTGCATGACGATGAGGGTACCTTGGTGGCGTTTAAGTTCAACAGGATATTGAAGTACATTCCCACTTTAAAAACACTTGATATTAAGATTACGGTAATTTCATTCCCAGAGCCTATTGATTCCTCAAACGTGAAAACTGATGATTGGAAAAACCTCGGGTACATCATCAACGAAAATTATCACCATTACGACGGCTTCGTAGTGCTCCATGGCACCGATACGATGTCATTTACCGCCTCCGCTATCAGCTTTATGTTTCAGGGTTTGCAGAAGCCCATTGTATTCACGGGAGCACAACTGCCCATATCAGCCATTCGCTCCGATGCCCGGGCCAATCTCGTGACAGCGCTGGAAATTGCTGCCGCCTACCATGGCGGAGTGCCCATAGTGCCGGAGGTGTGCGTGTATTTCGACTATCAGCTTATGCGGGCAAACCGTACCTTTAAAAAAAGAAGTGCGCAATTTGCGGCGTTTGGCTGTGAGAATTATCCCATACTGGCCAAGGCAGGTATCAGTATTACTTATCACAGGGCTGTAATCAAAGCTTTCGATCCCACTGAAAAGCTGGTATACCAGAATAAGTTCGACTCAAATATCTTCAGCATTAAGATATTCCCATCCATCAGCCCCGATTTCGTAAAGCGAGCCATTGACATACCAGGCCTTAAAGGATTGATACTTGAGTCGTACGGCTCAGGCAACGCTCCCACAGAGCCGTGGTTTTTAGACGCACTGAAAAGCGCAGTAGACAGGGGGATCATTGTTTACAACGTTTCCCAGTTGATAGGTGGGGTAGTGATGCATGGTAGATACGAAACCAGTAAATATTTCGATGAAATAGGTGTAGTATCGGGGAGCGATATTACCTTTGAGGCGGCATTGGCAAAGATGATGTTTCTCTTTGGAAATGAATCGGATAAGGAAGTAATTAAGCGAAAATTGGCACAGCCGTTAAGCGGCGAAATGACCGTTTTATGACGGTTTAAAAAAAGTTTTTAAAATTTGCATATAGCGTTTTTTATTGATTTATTTGTTCCTCTCGAAAATAGGGGGTGCCTGTTTTTGGAGAGGTGACCGAGTGGTCGAAGGTGCTCGCCTGGAAAGTGAGTGTGCCCCACAAGGGTACCGCGGGTTCGAATCCCGCCCTCTCCGCACGTTTTTAGATAGTGACTATTTTTCATTTTATATATTAAACCTTACTTAAATAACGATAAGATTCAAAAAACTGGATTATGAAAAAGTTGTTTGTTTCATTTATGATTGCCGGGGCATGTTCCCTTGGAATATCATTTAACCTTACCGCGCAAGATGTGTCGGAAGAAGAAGTAGCTCAGGAAGCAGAAGTTGAGGAACCGGATTCAATCGTTGAAGAAACGGCTCCGGAGCCCGCCAGTTTCGAAACTACTGAAGCAGATGTAGAGGATGATTTAGAGGTAGTTTCCGATCAATCTTTCCACCAAATTATTAAAGAGAAATTCATCGAAGGAGACTGGAGGTATATGACCCTGGTATTGGCCTGTTTGATTTTTGGTTTGGCCATTGCCATTGAAAGGATTATCACCCTTAACCTCGCCACTACCAACACCCGCAAGTTGCTGGCAAGAGTAGACGAGGCCATCTCAAGAGACGGTGTAGACGGTGCAATCGAAGTTTGCAAAAACACTCGCGGCCCTGTAGCCTCTATCTTTACTCAGGGATTGATGAGGATGTCAGAAGGCGTTGAAATGGTAGAAAAATCAATCATTGCCTACGGATCAGTGGAAATGGGACGATTAGAAAGAGGTCTTGTGTGGATATCGCTCTTTATTTCTATCGCACCTATGTTAGGATTCTTGGGTACGGTTATCGGTATGATCGATGCATTTGACGCCATTGCGGCAGCGGGTGAGATATCTCCGCAAGTTGTTGCTAATGGTATTAAAGTAGCCCTTATCACTACCGTGGGAGGTCTTATTGTGGCGGTTATTCTACAATTGTTTTACAATTACCTGGTTTCAAAAGTTGATTCCCTTGTGAATCAAATGGAAGATGCTTCGATCTCACTCATTGATGTATTGATCAAGCACAATTTAAGCAAATAATAAAACAGCGATAAGGTTATGGAAGAAGGATTTGTAAATGTAATATTATACCTGTCATACATCCTGATTGCTGTATCGATATTAGGAGCTTTGATATTGCCGTTAGTGAACGCGGTTGACGACCCGAAAAGTTTGGTAAAAGTAGGTGCATCCGCCGGTATCATGATTGTACTTTTCTTGATTGCGTATGCATTTTCAGGGTCAGAAGTGACAGAGACTTACGCGAAGTTTAGCGTAGGGCCAGAGTTATCGAAAGTGATAGGTGGGATACTCACTATGGTGTATTTCCTGATCGTAATCCTCATAGGGGGAATAATTTATGTAGAGGTTTCAAAACTGTTTAAGTGATGAGCAAAAAAGGCAGGAGACTTCCAGAGATAAATTCAAGCTCGATGGCTGACATCGCCTTCCTGCTGTTGATTTTCTTTTTGGTAACAACTACCATAGCAACTAATCAGGGACTAATGCTACAGTTGCCGCCAAAGCCGGATCCAAATCAACCACCGCCTGACGTCAACAAGAACAAAAGGAATATCTTTAAAGTCTTGGTTAACTCGTCAGATCGGATTCTTGTAGAGGATGAGCCTTTGGACGATGTGAGAAAGATCAAGGGAATGGTGAAGGAGTTTGTTTTGAATTTTGGTAGCCCAAATCAAGAGGCAGTGGCATTGTACAATAGCCTTCCGCCGTCAATGAGGGCTCAGGTAAAGCGAAATCCGGAATCTTCCGATCATCCTGGCGAGGC
>CAYUJK010000259.1:0-5717 GCA_964444895.1 uncultured Roseivirgaceae bacterium | reverse complement strand
GCGTAGTCTGCCGCCCTGGCCGTCAGGGCCATGTAGGTGAGCGATGGATTCTGACATGCCGACGAGGTCATGCACGCGCCGTCGGTTACAAACACGTTTTTCACCTCATGCATCTGATTCCACTTGTTCAGCACGGAGGTTTTGCGGTCGCGACCCATGCGGGCGGTGCCCATTTCGTGAATGGCCAGCCCGGGGTATGATTCCCCGTCGAATGTTCTGATATTCTTCACACCTGCGGCTTCCAGCATTTCTGCGGCGTCGTTTTGCATATCGGCGCGCATCAGCTTTTCATTTTCCTTAAACTCGCAGTCGATGGTCAGTGTAGGCAAGCCCCACTTATCGGTTTTCTCTCTGTTGAGCTCCACTTTATTTTCATAGTAGGGCAGGCACTCTCCGAAGCCACCTATACCTACCGACCATGGCCCCGGCTTGATCAGCTCTTCTTTGTAGGCCTTGCCAAAGCCCATTTCGGCAATGCCTCGCTCCCAACCCGAGCGGCTGGCGCCTCCCTGGTAGCCAAAGCCCCGGATGTAGTCGCGCTTCTCGCCGTTGAGGTTTCGGAAGCGGGGGATGTAGATGCCCGTAGGTCGCCTGCCGAAGTAGTATTGGTCTTCAAAACCTTCTGCCGTTCCGGAAGCTCCTGCCTTAAAATGATGGTCCATGAGGTTGTGCCCCAGTTGGCCGCTGTCATTGCCCAGTCCGTTCGGAAACCGGTCAGAAACAGAATTCAACAATATCAGCGTGGTGCCCAGTGTGGAGCCGTTCACAAAGATGATTTTGCTGTAGAACTCCATCGTTTCCTGGCTATCGGCGTCAATGACGTTCACACCCGTGGCCTTGCCGGGCTTTTCGTCGTAGATCACAGACGCTACGATAGAGCGCGGTCGTATCGTCAGGTTTCCCGTGGCCAGCGCTGCCGGAATGGTAGAGGAATTGCTGCTGAAATAGGCGCCAAACGGGCACCCACGAGGGCACATGTTGCGGTAATTGCAGGCATTTCGTCCGGGTAGA
Source organism: uncultured Roseivirgaceae bacterium (assembly GCA_964444895.1). Classification (GTDB taxonomy): domain Bacteria; phylum Bacteroidota; class Bacteroidia; order Cytophagales; family Cyclobacteriaceae; genus CAJXNP01. Next base: position 4,706 of record CAYUJK010000259.1, on the reverse strand, counting down.
GGCTGCGTGAGGTTGGCGATACGCCCAATGGTTACTTTTCTGCTTTTAAAATGCCCTTCAATGCCTTTTTTCAGTTCCTTTTCTACACAATTCATTTCCATGGGTGGCATGAAGTGTCCGTCCGGCAGCTGTGCCAATCCTTCTTTCTGGCCGCTGATACCGGCAAATTTTTCCACGTAATCGTACCAGGGCGCCAGGTCGTCGTAGCGGATGGGCCAGTCAATGGCTATGCCGTCCCGGGCGTTTGCTTCAAAATCCATAGCGCTCCAGCGGTAGGACTGCCGGCCCCACATGATGGATTTTCCGCCGACAATATCTGGCCGGAACCAGTCAAATCGCTTGATTTCTTCGTAGGGAGAGTCGGTGTCTTTGAACCAGTAGCTCTCGTTGTGCTCGCTGTAGGGATAGTCGCGGCTGCTGTAAGGGTGCGACTCGCGCTGTTCCACGGTGATCCTGCCGCGATGCTTGAACTCCCATGGATACATGGCCCCGGTGGGATAGTTGGGGTGCACCAGGTCTTTGCCCCTGTCCAGCAGCAATACTTTCAGGCCTTTTTCGGTGAGTTCCTTTGCAGCCCATCCGCCGCTGATGCCTGATCCTACAACGATGGCATCGAAGGTACGCTCCTCTATGCCTTTTGAATTAATATACATGTGTCAATGAGATTAAAGTGAAAAGAATTAAGGATTAAGCCAGGCCCTGTTTTCGTCGATAGGAATGCAAGCTTCGTATTTTCCGGGTACGGCCACGTACCGCAGTGCCTGTGTGGCGCCTGGCTCAGAGGTGAAGAAACCCAGCAAAGTCAATTCTTTCACGGTTCGAATGAAAAATGCTTCTTCTTTGCGGTCGCTGTCTTGCCTTACGGCTTTTTCGTATTCGGTGAGCGCGGCCTCCAACTGTTCATCGCTATAGTTTGAAATGTCTTTTTCGAGGCTGTTGGAAAAGCCCTCTAAACCCGAGAGAAACCGCTTTTTGTCGGCTTCTCTGTAGCAGTCAAAAAGCATCATGTCGATGAACTCCGGCACGGCGGCGTCTAAAGCGCCGGGCGTATCGGTACGGGGTATTATCCTGTCGGCAATGGCAGTGATTGTCTGGTATTGCCCTCGATTTAAAAACAGCAGTCCCTCCGCCACGAGGTCTTCTTTTTTCGATGCACAATGGGTAAATACAGCGGTGAGTGTGGTGGCTGACAAGGCTCCCCCCATTGCCAGCGACATTTTTTTTAGCGCTTCTCTTCGTTCCAAAACCCGTGAATTTGATTTTTCAAAACCCTAAATATACGTTTTCATTGAAAAATGCAACGGAATATTTGTGTGTAATCGTACTTCATCGATTTTAGCTTATGTGAAGGGGATGTGGGCAGGATGAGTGGAGTTGCGGACTCCGAGCTGTTTACCCGAAGCATCATAACCGCTGACAGATAGTATGAATTAACGATTTATGCGGTTTTCGCTCCAAAATATTTCCTTCTGAAAACCAAACTATATTTACAAAGTTTCTAATTTTAAGTGTTACATAAGCGCTGAACGAATAGAACAGATATGGCATACATAGAGCCCGCCCCTATTAAGGACAAGGAGAATCCCTTTGAATCGATGATGTCCCGGTTTAAAATCGCCGCGGAACATTTGGGATTGAACGAGGAAGTGTATAACGTGCTGAAGAGCCCGGACAAGCAGGTGATCGTGAGTTTGCCGGTGACCATGGACGACGGCACCATCCAGGTGTTTGAGGGGTACCGCGTCATCCACAGCAATATTCTTGGCCCTTCCAAAGGGGGCATCCGGTACGATGGGAATGTAAACCTCGATGAGGTGAAGGCCCTCGCTGCCTGGATGACCTGGAAGTGTGCGGTAGTAGAGATTCCCTTCGGAGGAGCGAAAGGTGGGATAAGGTGTGACCCACGGCAGATGTCGACGGGCGAGGTGGAACGGCTTACCAGGGCCTACACGCTTTCGATGCTGGATGTCTTTGGCCCCGACACCGATATTCCTGCACCTGATATGGGCACCGGGCAAAAAGAGATGGCCTGGCTCATGGACCAGTATTCCCGCAATAAAGGAGTGACCTCCAGCGGAGTGGTGACCGGAAAACCTCACGTACTGGGAGGATCGGCGGGGCGCATGGAAGCTACCGGCAGGGGAGTGATGATCTCGGCGCTGGCGGCTATGGAAAAGCTAAAAATAAATCCCTACAAGTGCACCTGCGCCGTGCAGGGATTCGGCAATGTTGGCTCGTTTGCTGCTCAATTGCTGGCCGAAAGAGGCGCTAAAGTAGTGGCTATCAGCGATGTCTCGGGCGCGTACTACAATGCCGAGGGAATAGACGTGGATAAAGCCATAGAATACCGAAACGGAAACAAGGGGCTTCTTGAGGGTCTTCCCAATGCGGAAAAAATGGATGGCCCTGAGCTACTTGAGCTTGAGGTAGACGTGCTGGTGCCCGCAGCCCTGGAAGATGTGATTAATATGCATAACGCAGATAAAATAAAAGCCCGGCTCATTGTGGAGGGCGCCAATGGGCCCACTTCATCAAAAGCAGATGACATCATTACCGAAAAAGGCATCATGGTAGTACCCGATATTCTGGCAAATGCCGGTGGTGTTACGGTTTCTTACTTCGAATGGGTGCAAAACCGCATCGGTTATAAGTGGACTGCCGACAGGGTAAACCGCCGTTCTGACCGGATTATGAAGAGTGCGTTTGACAACGTGTACAAAACCGCCTTGAAATATAATGTTTCGATGAGGATTGCCGCCTATATCGTGGCCATTGACCGCGTAGCCCAGGCCTACAGCTTCAGGGGAGGATTCTAAAAAAAATTAGTTAATTTCGACCCCAAAATTTATTTCCATGACAATTCACAGAGAAGGATACAAGTCCCTTGCTATCACTTTTGCCGGTCTTTTGGCTTTGAATATACTGGCGCTATTGCTGATCAATAACCCGGTTTGGCACCGCATCATCCTGGGCGCCAGCGTGATTTTCTTTCTTCTTATCCTGCAGTTTTTCAGAAGCCCTGCTATCCGCACTGCCAAAAATCCTGCGCATGTGATAGCGCCGGCCGATGGAAAAATAGTGGTGATAGAAGAAACGGAAGAAAAGGAGTACCTCAATGAAAAACGGATACAGGTTTCCATTTTCATGTCTCCTGTGAATGTGCATGTAAACCGAAATCCCGTATCGGGCATGATCAAGTACTTCAAGTACCATCCCGGCAAGTACCTGGTGGCCTGGCATCCCAAGGCCAGCACCGACAACGAGCGCACCACGCTGGTGTATGAAATGGACAACGGCTTGAAGATCCTGGTGCGCCAGATTGCAGGTGCACTGGCCCGGAGAATAAAATGCTACGTAAACGAATGCCAGGCAGTGGAGCAGGGCGAGGAGTTTGGTTTCATTAAATTCGGCTCGCGGGTGGACGTTTTTTTGCCACTGGGCACTACCATCCACGCCAAAATCGGCGACAGTACCACAGCGGGCAAGACCGTGCTGGCGGAGCTCAACGTGTCTTAGGCAGGTGTGATTCTTTGCAAAAAATAGTACATCATTCGGGTTGACTGGCAGCATTTTTCACGATTTGGTCTGGAATTATCATTTATCTGTACCTTTTCAAAAACAATTCCATCTAATAGTGAGTTATATCAGGTTGCGCTTACCCATACTAATTGTTACCTTTACCCCAATGTATTTACCTGGAATTTTTTTGATACTCCTGAGTACAGCTTTTTAGTTAGATCAATAAATCATTGACAATGATTTACCTTACAAACACATTGATTGTCATTGGTGCTTTCCTGACCATGGAAATCATAGCCTGGATGCTACACAAATACGTGATGCACGGCTTTCTGTGGAAGGTACACGAAGATCACCATGTGCCGCACGATCACAAATTCGAGAGGAACGATTTCTTTGCCCTCATCTTTGGCATTCCGAGTTGGCTGTTCATCATGTTTGGCATTATGCACGGGCTCGATTTTAAGCTCTACATCGGCATAGGTATTACGCTGTATGGTATCTGCTACGTGCTTATCCACGATGGCCTCATTCATCAGCGAATAAAGGTATTTACCCATACGCGAAATGTATGGCTCGTAGCGCTGAAGCTTGGCCATGAGTCGCACCACCACTATGACCCCGCCTCGGGCATTCGCAAAAAGGGCGACCTGTGCTACGGGATGCTGTGGGTGCCCAAGAAATACGTGCGGGAAGCCCGTAAATTGGTGGCGGACGGAAAAACCGCTGCTTCGGTGGTTTAGGACAATAAGCCGGAAGTATTTTTGTAATTTTCAAATCGAACTTTAAAATTATCCAAACACTCTGTCTACGATCTTAGCGGAGTTCAGGCACATGGGGATCCCCGCGCCGGGGTGCACACTGCCGCCGGCGAAATAAAGGCCTTTGATTTTTCGGGAAAAATTGGGATGGCGCAGAAAGGCTGAAAACTTGCTGTTGGAGCTGTTGCCAAAAATAGCCCCGTAGGCGTTTGAAAAATTATGCTCAATCCACACCGGGTTGATCGCTTCTTCCATTTCTATGTGTTGTTCAATATCGGTATGCAGCATCCGGTTGATCTTGTCCACCACGTTCTTTCGGGTGCGCTTTACCAGGTCTGGCCATTCCTGTCCGGCGTTGTGAGGCGATACCACCATCACAAACCAGTTTTCGCAGCCGGCAGGGGCGTCTTCCTTCACATGCTTGCC
>CAYUJK010000258.1:0-5739 GCA_964444895.1 uncultured Roseivirgaceae bacterium | reverse complement strand
GACTCCCGGTCGTACGAAGAGGCGTATATCTACTTTCGCGAAGACCGGGAAATGATCAAGGTGTTTCTGAAGGATATTCTGTACATAGAAAGCATGAAAGACTATGTAAAAGTAAAAACGGTGGACGGCAAGCAGATCATCACCTACCAACGCATCAGCTATTTGGAACAAAAGCTGCCTGAAGGTAAGTTCATGCGCGTTCATCGATCGTTTATCGTGGCGTGTGATAAGGTGCTGTCGTTCACCGTCAATTCCGTAAAGGTGGGTGAGATGGAAATACCCATAGGGCGCAACTACAAAAACGAGGTGCTGAAAGTGCTCAATAAAAACAATGTTTTGCAGTAGAACCCGGTAATCTCACAAAATCTACCTGTGATATAATTTGTACCGGCGGTTTGGAATAAAACCCTATTTTTGTGGTCAATAAACAAATGGGACAAAACATGAACAGGAGATTTTATTATTTTTTTGCACTGTTGAGCATCACGTTTCTGGCTGGCTTTGTAGCAGTAGAGAAAAATGCGACCGGATCGCTCAAAGAAGCCTTTAAAGAGCACTACCTTATAGGCGCGGCCATCAACGGCTTTCAAATTGAAGGGCGAGATCCGGTATCCAAAACGCTGATCGAAAGCCAATTCAATACGATCACTGCCGAGAATGAAATGAAATGGCAGCGCATACACCCTAAGGAAAACGAATACCGCTTTGATTTGCCTGATAAGTTTGTTGAATTGGGAGAAGCCAACGACATGTTTGTCGTGGGGCACACCCTGGTTTGGCACAGCCAGCTGGCGGATTGGGTACTGAAAAAGAGTGAGACCGATACCGCACTGGTAGACAGCCTTACGCTAATGAACCGGATGCGCGAACATATCCTTACGGTTGCCGGGCGGTACAAAGGCCGTGTCCATGGCTGGGATGTGCTCAATGAAGCGCTTAATGAAGACGGGACGCTGCGCAAATCCGGCTTCCTGAGAGTAGCTGGTCCCGTATACATCCAGAAAGCTTTCGAGTGGGCTCACGAAGCCGATCCCGAGGCAGAGCTTTACTACAATGATTACAATATGGCTAATGCCGCTAAGATGGACGGCGCCATTAGAATAGCGAAAGATCTTCAGGAAAAAGGAATCAGGATAGACGGTATAGGTATGCAGGGACACTGGTCCCTTACGCGACCTACAATCCAGGAAATTGAAGAAAGCATCCTTAAGGTATCAGCCCTGGGCTTGAAAGTGATGATCACCGAACTGGATATTTCCGTGCTGCCTAATCCCTGGGACTTCCAGGGCGCCGAGGTATCGGTGAGGTTTGAAAACCGGCCTGATGTGAATCCCTACACCGAAGCCCTGCCCGATTCGATGCAAACCAAGTTGGCCGAGCGCTACGCCGAGATATTTACTCTCTTCAATAAGCACAAAGACAAAATACACCGCGTCACTTTTTGGGGGGTACATGACGGATTCAGCTGGCTGAACAACTGGCCCGTAAGAGGACGCACAAATTATCCGATGCTATTTGACCGGAACGGCCAACCAAAGCCTGCGTTTGAAGCGGTAATGAATACCCTGAATGCATCGGCGAAGGAACCCAAGAAAAAGAAAAAGTAAAGGCGCCTAACGCCAGATTATTTACAAAGAAGCGAGCCCGTGGGGTTGAATAAATCCGCGGGCTCACTTTTTACAGCATCCTACCCGGCGGTACAAATTTCCTTTAGCTTTTCCAAGGCCTTGGGCCAGGTTTCCAGAAAGTAGTCTTTGTATGACTGGACGATGTCTATGTCTACCGAAACTACGGTTTGTTCGCCTTTTTGTGTAAAGGTGTAGTTCTCTAATGCACCAGTCCAGGCTTCCACATCGGGCCCGGAGGTTATTTCTTCGCCGTCGTTGTAAATTCCAAGGTGCTCTATACTTACAAATTCATTAGGTAGATTCTCCTTAATCCGCGCTACCATTCCTCCTTCTTTTTCCTCTTCTATGCCAATGAAAAGGATTTTTGAGCCTTTTTTCCAAGAGCCTCTATACGACGAGGAAGCGTTGAAAACAGAAGTCCATTCAGCGTAAGTCTTTTCGTTCAGCATGGTGCGGTAGACCGTTTCAACGGGGGCGGGTATCGCGATATCAAATCGCAAAACCTCCGTTTCAGTTTGCTCAGCATATTTCTTAAAATTATCTAAAATCGCCTGCCATCCGGCCTTTTGCATTTCTACCGGGTTTGATGTTTCGGCCTCAAAGGTCTCCGTTATTTCCGTTTCGCTGCCGTTGCCGGAGAATTCGACCATTACCTTTCGGTTGTCGTCAAGCACGTATTCAATGTGCTTGTTGGACTCTATACGGGTGTACGTTCCTGAGAAATCGAATCCCATGCTGCCGTCTTTGGCTTCCATGCGCGAGATGATCTTACTGCCTACTTGCAGGTCGTTTTTTGCCCAGGTAGTGTGCCAGTCTTCCGAGGCGGCGTTCCAACGGACAATGTGGGCAGGGTCGTTCCAGTATGTCCATACCTTTTCTACCGGGGCCTTTATGCGGGCCTTTATGGTGATATTTGTTTTTTCTGAAGTTTCCATGATACGATTTGGTTTTTCTCTTATAGCAAAAATAAGCGATGACACCTATTTTTTAGGCATGTGAAAACGACAAATCTCCGGGCACATTGCGACAGGTATCGCCTGGTGAAGGGGGAGGTGATGGAATGGTGGAATGATGGAATGATGGAATGGTGGGATGGTGGGATGGCGGAAAGTGGCGTAGAAAGCTCTCAAATGTATGCAGGGTCTTTCAGGAGCCTCTTTTCAATTTGCTTTGAGCCCAGGTTTGGCAATAGAATGGACCCCCTTTTTGTCAGGTGATAAATACCTGACTATGATAGTAATAGCCAGGCAAGGGGAGGGGAGTATATAAGGCGGTTTACGAATGCACCGCTTTTCGTTCGTACTTGTCAAGCAGCTCTTCTACCTTATTGATTTCAGTTTGTAGCTCTCGCTTTAGTTTTATTTGCTTTTCCTGCGAAAGCTTGCGGTAATTTTCAAAGTCGGCATGCATTTTTTCATAGTCTTTCTTCGCTCTGCGGGTCACTCTGTGACTTGATTTGAAGGCGTAGTAGAGGCTGCCAGCCAATGCTGCCAACCCGAGAATGATGCCCCATAGGATCAGGTTGTAAACGGTTTTGTTGATATCCGCACCCAGGAAGGCGATGCTGTCATTTTTGTTTTCACTGCTTGCCAGCAACTCCCGGGTTTCTGCCAGCTCGCTTTTCAGGCTCGTGATCTCGGACTTTAGCGAGGTGATCTCCTGGTGGGCATTGGACAGCTCAGACCTCACAGTGGAGAGGCTGTCGCTAACGTTCTTCCAAAAGGTGTTGAGCTTGTAAGCTTTGATTACTTTATACTCATTATAGGTTTCAGATTTGTCTTTCATCTCCTGAAATTGCTCGGAGAGCGATTGTGGCGCTGCACTCATTTCTGCCTGGCTATAGAGGTTGCCTGTCGTGATGGTGAGGGATAGGAACAAAACGATGGTAGAAAGGTAAACCGGTACTCTTACTTTTGGGGATTTCATAAGCTATCTGTATAGTTAAGTTAAACAATAATGACCTTTTAAAATTGATAACTATACAGGCTTACTTCCATCGGAATAGCGGCATTATTTTACCATGTGATATTTTTCGGTAAAATGCAGCGAAAATATGTGAAATGCTTGTCCGATCGAATTTAAACTAAGGTTGCTGAATCGTTTATTTACTTTCGGAGTGAGAATTTTGTAGTCGTTTTTTAAGTTAATTTGTGCACCACCTGTGGCAGCCCTTTGAGCGAGACCTCTTTTCCGGACGCAGCGGATTCGTAAATTTTGTCAATAATAAAATTATCCCGCCATCCCATCTCGCCGCTTACAAGGCTCTCACGGTTTTCACGTATGCAACGCGCGAAGGCATCCATCTGTGCAGCTTGCTGGTTGATGTTCCCGAAGTCCATGGGCCCTTCCGGGGTATAGCCTTTCAGGTTTCGGTACGAGTAGGCGGGATTCAGCCCAAACTCCCCTTTTTCCGCTGTGGCTTTGATGTAGTTGTACGCCTCTTCGTAGCTGGTTTTCATCTTGTTTTTAATGCCCGATTTAAATGTAAACTCCCACTCAATGGTACCCTCCACGTCGCCGTAAAAGGCCTTGTCTTTTGTGAGGTCGGTAGCTTTAAGGCTCACGGGAAGTTCACCAAGGGTGTAGATGACTGCCTGGAGCGCGTAAATGCCCACATCCATCAGTGGTCCACCTCCTGCAAGCTTTTTGTCCAGCCGCCAGGCATCCTTATTGCGTAGTGGGAAGGCAAAGCCTGCTTCTATTTCTTTTACGCGGCCAAGTGCCTGTTTTTGGCCCAGTCGCATCATTTCCAGGTTGTAGGGGTCAAAGTGCAGACGATAACCTATTGAGAGCTTCTTTCCGGCTTTTTTACCCGCGTCAATCATCATTTTGCTTTCAGCGGCTGTATTGGCCATTGGTTTTTCGCAGATCACGTGTTTGCCGTATTCAAAGCCTTTTATCGTGTACTCCGCATGCAGCCCATTGGGCAGCACCACATATACGATATCAATGTCGTCATTATCGGTTATGCCGCTGAAATCGAGGTAGTCATATACATTTTTATCGGGGATTTCATATTTCTCCACCCAGGCATCAGGGCTGTCATACTTGCCGGTGATGATGGCCGAGAGGTAGCAGTGTTCTGTTTCCAGCAACGCTGGCCCCAACTGGCCGGTGCTGTATCCGCCAAGCCCCAGGAGAGCTACGCCCAGCTTGTCTTTCTTGGGGCGGGCGATGGAAATGTTGAACAGTGGTAGCTGCGAAGCGGCGAGTACTCCACCTGCTTTGAGGGTTTGTGATAGAAATTGCCTGCGTTTCATTTGATTATATTTTTTTGTGATTGGCGAATAGCGAAACCAAGATAAAAAAATACCATCAAAGGACTTTTATAAATATGAAGAATGAACAAGATTATACGGCGGACGGCTTGTTAATTCTGCCAAATGTCATAGGTAAGGCCTACGTTCAGCACATAGTTGAGCTGCAAGGGGTACTTACCTGTTCCGTTGGGGTCGTAGTTGTCGTCGTAAATCATCCTGAGGTTGAAGTTGGAGCTTATGTACTTGTTTACCTTGAACCGGATGTAGAGTTCGCCGTTTATGTCGGTGTTCTTTGGGCGGTAGTCGCTAAAGGGCGTGAACAATACGAGGTTAATGCGCCAAAAAACATTGTCCATGATGTGGCGTTCGTCGGAGATGGTGATGGTAGTGCCAGCCAGTGAGTTGAACGTTTTTCCCGGTTCCGTGCCGTTGGCGGGAACCCGGGTGAGGGAATCCTCCAGCACAAACACCAGCCTACCCGAAACGGGCGATAGCGTAAAAGAGAATTTGTCTTTTTTGTAGCTCACTCCCAGCGAGGGAGTCAGGATGCCCGGCGACATAAACTTTGATACCAGTGGATATACATCGTCCGCATTGCGGGCTGTGGCATAGCCGTTAGCAAACTGAGAGCGAAAGTCAATCATGCCAGTGAGGTACCAGGTCTTGACCAGGTTTCTACTGTACTTAGAAATGAAGATAAGAAAGTCATCATTTTTTCGAAGAATACGGTTTTCCGTGTTTTCCTCCTCTTCGCGGATTAGGCCCAGACCCGCATCCAGCTTGTTTTCCCAGAGATGAACATCTTTTTCATACCGGGCAATCATGTTGAAGTTCGACGCCAGGGCCATACT